>CAYRRL010000327.1:0-4204 GCA_964426665.1 uncultured Ferruginibacter sp.
AATTTTACGAAAACCCCGATCAATACGCATTCCCTGTGGAGCTGTTTTTTATGGCCGAAAGGTACAAGCAGCTAAAAGACCTGCTTCAAACAAAGGATATGTTCCAGAGCATTACTGTTTCTGATTACCTGTTTACCAAATGCCTCTTGTTTGCAAAAGTGAATTTGCTGAACGACGAATTCAGGCTGTACCAAAAGCTTTTCGACATCATCAACCCACAAATAATACAGCCCGATATTTTAATTTACCTGCACACACCGGTAAGCAAGCTTAAAGAAAATATTAAAAAACGCAACAGGGAATACGAACAAAGCATCCCCAACGATTATTTATTTCAACTGCAGGAAACTTATACGCAATACATAAAGCAGCACAATATCAAAACCTTGTTTGTGGATGCATCCAATGCTGATTTTTTATCGAATGATGAGCATGTGAAAATAATAACAGATGCTTTAGACAAAGAGTACGATGAAGGGCAATACTACCTCACATTGCCATAAAAAACTTTTCTTGCCATTTGCGTAAAACTATTTTTACTTACCCCGCTTTAAAAGCGAAGCCCTTAATTTTGCCTTACCAACAACACTAACAACTTGGACAACGCCCCTTTTAAAGTTTTTAAAATACCGGAATTCAGGAATTTTATACTTGGCCGTTTTGTTTTCATCATGGGCTTGCGAATGATGGGCACCTTGCTTATCTGGTGGATGTATGAGCTGACGCATGACCCATTCAACATTGGCATGATAGGATTGGCGGAAGCTGTGCCTGCTGTTTTACTGGCATTGTATGCAGGCTATGTAGTTGACAAAAGCGACAAACGAAAACTGTTGCTGCAATGCGTTTTTCTTTTTGCCATTTGCGCTTCCATTCTGCTTGCCACCTCATCAAACTGGTTCCAGCATTCATTTCAAACAAGGGTTACCGTTATATTGATTTATACTGTCATTTTTTTTACAGGTGTTATCCGTTCTTTTTCTGGCCCAACTTTCAGTTCCATCATCGCCTCCATTGTTCCAAGGGAAATGCTTATCAACGCATCGCAACTAAGCTCAACAAGCTGGCTGATTGCAAGTATTACAGGCCATGCTGTGGCAGGTTTTTTAATTGCATGGCTGCATGTAACAGGTACTTTTGTTGTGGTGGTTAGTTTAATTTTTCTCGGGCTTTCATTTTTATTCCGGTTAAAATCAAAACCACCGGGCATTACCGGCGAAAAGAAAACACTTGAAGCAGTAAGCGAAGGGCTGAATTTTGTTTTTAAAACAAAAGATGTGCTGGCAGCCATATCGCTTGATTTGTTTGCAGTATTGTTTGGCGGTGCTGTAGCGCTGGTGCCTGTGTATGCAAAAGATATTTTGCACGTGGGGCCAATTGGCTTTGGGTGGCTTAATGCTGCCACAGATATTGGCTCCATTATTATGGTGGCTGCATTAACTATTTTCCCGATGAAGAAAAAACAAGGTATTAAACTGCTGCTTGCAGTGGCTGGTTTTGGCGCCTGCATAATTGTGTTTGGTTTGTCAAAGTGGTATTGGCTTTCATTTGCGGCACTTCTTTTTAGCGGCGTTCTTGATGGCCTAAGCGTTGTTGTAAGAGGGAATATTATGCAATTGAAAACACCCGATGAATTGCGTGGGCGTGTAATGAGCGTAAACTCAATGTTTATTAATTCATCCAACGAAATCGGGCAATTTGAAAGCGGTGTGGCTGCTAAATTAATGGGCAATGTGCCATCAGTTGTATTTGGTGGCTGTATGACGATTCTTGTTGTAATTATTACATGGATAAAAGCGCCCTCGTTAAAAAAATTAGAGTATTGATCACTTCGGCACAACTGCCATCAATTTTTCCAGCACATAATACACAGCAGGGCAAAAGGTGGAATTTTTTAAAGTAAGCGGCTGCCTTTTTAATATCACATCTTCATTGGTGTAAGGGAAGCGTTCGCAATCGGAAGGGCGTACTTCATAAATACTACAGTAATTATCGCTGCCAAGAAAAGAACAAGGTGTTGATTGCATTACATAATCGCCATCCTCATCCACTTTTAAATACTGGTTGATGAGATCGCCCTCTTTCATTTTCAAATGTTTGGCGATGCGTTTTATATCAGGCGTTTTAAACCGTGGCGAATAACCTTTGCAACAGTTGCCGCATTGCAGGCAATCAATTTTGCTGAAGGCTTCCTCATGCAGGCCGGGCAGCGCTTTCAGCACAGCATTTTTATTTGCCCTTTGCAAATACTGCTTGTAGAGCTTCTGCCTTTCAGCAGATTTCCTCTCCCAGTTTTTAAGTAAGGCCCCATTCATGATTTACCAAAGATAAGCCTGAAAAAAACTTAACACACGAGCGCATTAAAATACAAAAGCTTCCCGCCAGGGCGGGAAGCTTTTGATATTACAACCCATATTAATTCTTTATTGAAGCACTACCCTTTCAGAAAAAGCAATCTGCTTGTTTTCGTCAACCACTTTTACTAAATAAGTGCCGCTTGCTGTTTTATTTGCCAGGCGCACATTTTCAATTTGCTTGCCTCCAGCTATAGTAACTGTTTTAGAAAGCAATGCCCTGCCGGCAAGGTCAGTAAAAATAATTGTGTATTTGCCTGCTTTTTGGCCATTGAACCTTACATTAAACTGGCCGCCAGTAGCTGGGTTAGGGAATACCTGTGCATCAGATGCAGCAGCTAAATCAGGCAATACAGATTTTGACACATCGAATTTTGATGCAGCGTCTTTTTCTTTCTGGTTCAGCATGTTGCTGTTGGCCATGTCAGACGCATTAAAGGCTTTTTCGTTTGATTCTATTTTTACTGCCTTCAAATCTTTCATGTTAAAGCTGAACAAGCCTTCAAACACATTGGCACTGCTTACGATAATATTGCCTTCATTGTCAACTACGGCGCCATTTGTAGTATAGTTGGCCGGCAGCCCGGTAATAGTGCCGGTAAACGTAGAAACTTTTGTTTTTGTGTCAACAGTGTAAACATTATGGTTAGCCGAAATTACCACCAGTTTGCCAAAAGCATCAGCCAGCATATCGCCGCCCCAGCTTGTGCATTTGTTATGAACAGAAAAACCTTTGTTTTCTTCAGCATCTATCAATGCGCCCAAGTCTTCCACTACTGGTTTTTTGCCTGTTGTAAAACGGATAAGGTGGTTGGCATCATTGGTAAGTGCATAGCCATAACCATCCGCTGCAATCACCATCCTGGTAATCTGGCTTTCCTCAGGCTGGAAACCATTAACTGCTTTTGACGGTATAATATTCTTTTTTACAACAGTAAAAATGGCTTCGTTCTTTGATAAATCAAGGTAGCGGATGTCTGAAAAGTGCATAGGGGCAAAATAAAGCCTGCCATGCCTTTCATCAAGAGCACAGGCTGCCACGCCATAGCCTGTTGGGTTTTGTGACTGCATTTTATCAGCGCTGTTGTCAAGCGACTGCATTTTAAAAGTTGTTTTGTCAGATTCAAACAGTGTTTTAACCACTTTGCCGGTGGCCATGTCTATCTGTTTGATGTCTGCCCAAAGGAAATTGTTATTACTCTTGCCCGTGATAGCATACGTTCTTGCGTTTTGAGCTACGGAAACAAGGGAAAGAGACACTAACGATGCGGTGAGTAAAAATTTGCCTTTCATAATAAGTAGAGTTTTGTTTTACGTTGTAAATTAATAAAGTTGAAAATCAAAAACAAGATTTTTTTCCTTCAGGGCTAACGAAAACGCCCTATTTGTTATTATTTTTTATGAATGGTATTTTACAAGCCCATCCATCGGCTGCTTAAGCACCCTGCCAAGCTGCAGTTCATAATTACTGCACATTTCCAGTAATACATCTTTAAAACCATAAGCAACGCTGCCGATAAAATGTATGGGGTGCGTCCAGCTTTCTTTATACTTGTACAGGTGGTTAAAGAAGAAATCGTTAAAGCTGTCTTCTATGATATTTTCAATCATAAAATGCCCACGGTTTTCAACCAAAAAGCCTGTGAAACTTGCCAGGTACCGGTTTGGCAATGGCCCTTTGTACACTGCTTCCAAAATTTCAACTGCATTGGTATTGTACTTTGCATTGAACCTGTCCATAAGATCTGGCTCAAAAGTGTTGTATAAAAAATGCTGTATCACTTTCCGGCCCAGGTATGCCCCGCTGCCTTCATCGCAGTAAGCTGTTTCCAGGTCATTGAACCAGAGTC
>CAYRRL010000328.1:0-4195 GCA_964426665.1 uncultured Ferruginibacter sp.
ATATTGCTTTTGCTTAACTGCAGGGGGAATTTGTCTGAGGCTGTTGCTTCAATACCCGTAGTTAAGTAGATTTTATAGCAGGCTGTATAAAACATATAAAGCAAACTTTCTTTGTCGCCCTCAAAAGCAGTAAAATAAAAAACAACTTCATTCTTTTTAAAGTAAGCTGTTGATTGTGTGGTATGGCAGTAAATACAGGAATTGTTGTATGCATCTGTAAACACCTCCCACTTTTGCTCGCTATAATTTTCTGCTGCAACGGTTATATTAAGCCCCGGCAAAAAATCAAATGCTTTTTTTAATGAGTGATTAACTGCTACGTTGCTTACCTCCTCGGTTTCCCGGGGCACAGTAAACTCTTTAATGGTGGCAAAACCATTTGTTTTACTTACGTAATAACTCAAAGGGTAAGCAAAAGTTTTGCTGCCAATATATGGTGCTGTTTGTGCCTGGAAATGAAGATGCGGCTCAGGGCTGCGGCCGCTGTTGCCACAGCTGGCAATTAAATCGCCCTGCTTCACATAATCGCCAACTGCCACTTTAAAGCTGTTCTTTTTTAGATGGCTGAGTTTTGTGTACAACCCTTCTGTATGTTTTATTATAATTGTATTGCCCCAATTTTTTTCCTGGTTAATATTTGCTATTTCATTGTCATCAATGCCATCTTCAATTTGTGTTACATAGCCATTTGCCGGCGCCAAAACAGGTTTGTTGTAGCAATAAAAATCATCAACATTCAATGCATGGTTTTTGTATGTTTTTAATTCATTGTCCACAATAATAAAATCCAGCGCTTTGCCCCAATCGCCTTTATGTGTAAGGCTCCCGTCATACCCCTGGCTAACAAACCATTTACCTATGAATGGCAATTGCAGGCGCACGTGGTTGCTGTGTTGAAGCCGTTCTTTGTTGTTAAGGTAATTGTACAGGTTTTTTTCTGGCGAGTATAATTGCAAAGGCGTAAGTACCAGCTTGCCCGGGTGGTACTTTAATTGAAAGAACATTAACAGGCATAGCACAACTATGCAAAACGGCATGGAAAAAACCGGCAGGCCCAATGGCGCTAAAAGTTTGGTTAATGCTGTAACGACAATAAATGTGACAGGCACGCTTATTAAAGCCCATGCGTAAGAATACTTAGATGGTATGGTAAAAAAACCGCCGATAGCAACTGCTACTAAAATATAATTGCCGCCAAGCAAATAGTAACTAACGTTGGCAGGGTGCGCCAGTACAATATAATTGAACCCAAAAGCAGAGAGGAAGCCAATAATAAGCAATGAAAAAATAATCCTGCTGTGAATAAGGATGCCAATTGCAATAACAAGGCCGCTTAAAATATTGTTTTGAAAGTACAGTGAACTCAGTGCCCTGAAAAAAGTTGATACCAGGTGCGGAATTTCTAACCGTTCAAAAAACAAAAGGGTTTTTACTATGCCCGAATTGCCTACTTCGTATACATTGCTTATCCAGTAAATATTCCTTTGTGTAAAAGGTATCGCATCAAACGATGAGGTAACTAAGAGCACCAGCCAAAAGCAGGATACAAATGGGATGGTTAAAAACGGCAGCTTGCTTTTCCCTAATTTGTTTTGCAATATAACCGAAAGCACTACAGAAAAAATGGCCATAACAACCAGCAATGCAAAAAATGCCAGGTTGAAATTGTAAAACGCCCCCATTCCCAGCCCAATAAGCAAGGCATTATAACTGTATAAGCCTTTTTGCATGGAAAGTTTATGCAGCCCCGTTACATAAGCTGTTGCAACGGCAACAATGATGGCTGTAAAACCTGCCATGCCAGCATAAGGGTTGAAAAAAGAAACCAGGAGCAACAATACAGCAAACAAATAATTGTTGGAAAAAAACAACACCGAATAACTATTCAGTACCGCTTTTATAAATGGGGCAATATTGCTGGTTAAGCTTTTTATGGAATTAATTTTTAGTTAGCCCTTTCATTTCAGATGTTCCGGCATCACATCCAGTGCTTCCAGGTACTCCAACGTTTCTGCCTTGCGAATGATTTGAGTATTATTGTTTGTATCAATGAGAACAATATTTGGGCGCATGGCAATAAACTGCATCCACTGTGTCATATTGTATGCCCCCACTTTATGCACCACCACATGGTCGCCACGGTTTAATAAAGGCAAATTGACATTTTCCCTTACAATATCAATGTTCATACACAATGGGCCATACATTACTGTGTCTTCATTAAATTGGCTAACCTCTTGTGCAGGGGAAATTTTATGGTCATACCAAAAGGAAGTAAACATTATGTTTACACCGAAATCCATGATAGTAGCTTTGCGCCCATCGCTCAATTTTTTGTTGGCTAAAACAGTTCCTAATAAAAAGCCAGCATCGTCAATCAACACCCTGCCGCTTTCTAAAATCAGTAACGGCAAGTCTTCTGTTTTAAAACCATAATTTAAAATGGTTGATGTAATCACTTCTGCAAATTCATCCACGCTTGGAGTAGGTACAGCGCCATAGCTTCCCTTTAATTTATTTTGGCTTGGGAACCCGCCTCCCAAATCAATATATTTAATTGCAGTATTTAGTTGCCTTTTGCAATTCATTGCTAAATCACAAAGCTTAGAAGCAGCCACACCATACGCATTTGTACTTAGCATGTAAGTGCCAATGTGTGCATGCAAACCGGCTAATTGCAGATTGCCGCTTGCAACAATTTTATTTAATGCCTGCCATGCCTGGCCGCTTTCGTAATTAAAACCAAACCTGTCCCACACAGGATAAATGCCTGTATCCATATTGACACGAATGGCCACTCTTGCCTTTTTATTTATTTGGGCACAAGTGTCGATCAATAAAAACAATTCTTCAAAATGATCAATATGTATCAGCGAATCATTTTCAATCGCCAGTTTTAATTCTTCTGTATGTTTATCTGGCCCATTGAAAATAATATTGCTGCCGGGCACTCCATTCCTCAATGCTTTTTTATATTCAAAACCACTTACCACTTCGCCCCAGCTCCCTTCGCTATGAAATATTTTGCACACTGCATTGTTGTAATGTGTTTTATAGCTCCATGCAAACTGGACTTTTGGGTAACGGGTGCTAAACGCACGGACTGCATCTTTATAGTTCTGGCGAATCTTTTGTTCACTCAATACAAACAAGGGGCTGCCATATTGCTGAATTAGTGATTTTACACTTACTCCGTCAATATGTGTTACAGGTGTGCATTCATTTTGAGCACCGAATTTGTTCATCATGCCAGCATTCAGCTTTTTGATGAGGGGCCTTTCGTATTTTAATTTAGGCATATCTATCTAAGAATTAAAAGCAACTTATTAATGTTTGCTTTTTTTGATTTTTGAATTAAATAGTTCCAAACGCTGTAAACTGCTGGAAGCTTCCAACATCTACCACCATATCCCAACTATACCTTATGAAAAGTTTGCCGGCATTGTATTCTGTCATGGGTTCAACCTTTTCTCCTAAAGCCATTTTTACTAATGCAGCTGGTTGGTTTTGCCCTGCGCCGGCGCTTAAATAAATCCATGCGGGGAACCTTGGGTTTATTTCCATAATGTATAGTTCACCTTTATTGGTTTTCATTATTTCAACTTCAAAACCGCCACGCCATTTAGTTGCACTAATAAAAGTTTTGGCCAGCGCAATCATATTGTCATCTTCTATAGTAATCCCTGCCCATGCTTTCCCTTTATCAGTTATATACATTTTTTTCATTGGAATAATGCTAATAGCATTCCCCTCACCATCGCCAAGCGCTGCAATATTTACTTCTGTGCCATTAATAAATTGTTGCACAATTATTGGCAAGCCCCATTTAGCACTTATGTTATAATATGCTTTTTGTGCTTGTTCTAAAGTGTGGGCAACTACTGCTTCGTAATACTTTCCTTTTACTACTAAAGGGTAACCAAACTCTTCGCCAATTAAAAACAAATCGTTTGCGTTATATATTACCTTATCTTTTGGCACAAGCAAATTGTGCTTTGCGCCAAAAGCGCTTAAATTCCATTTATCCCTCGATTCAAACATTTCAAAACTCGGCAAAAAACTATGTATGCCTAATGCTTTCAGCCGTGGCGCAATAGTTATGAAGTTGTATAGTTCTGCGTCAAAGTTTGGGATAATAACATCAATGTTCTCTTTGCTATGGATAAACGCAATTGAATCAAACAAAATACCGGCT
>CAYRRL010000329.1:0-4181 GCA_964426665.1 uncultured Ferruginibacter sp.
AAAAAATGTTGTTTTATGGCTATGGCATAGCATCACCAAAAGGGGATAAAATATCTTTTATCAGCAACAAGAATGGCAACTACGATATGTTTATAATTGGCACTGATGGCAAAAATGAAAAACAGCTTACCGCTTACACGGGTGACGAAGTTGCTATGAACTGGTCCCCCGATGGAAAGACAATTGTTTTTCTCCGGGAAATCGAAAAGGCATTTCAGGTTTGCAGTATCAACGCTGATGGGTCAGGCCTTACACAGTTAAGTTCAACCTATTTTTCCTGCGATGCCCCACAGTGGCATCCGCAAGGCAACCTAATTGCTTACTCTTATAAAGGCGATAGCAATTCGGTTCTTTGCATTGTCAATAAAGAAGGAACAGTAAAAAAAGAACTGACAAGGTTAAAAAAGGACATTGGGAATATTTCTTGGTCGCCCGATGGCAAACAACTCCTTTGCTCGATTGGAAGTGGTGCAGAAGAAGAACTGGCAGTTATTAATGCCAGCAGTGGGGCCCTGACCCAACTTACTGATAATAAAACCCGTGACACTTACCCTTCTTGGTCGCCCGACAGTAAAAAAATTTTATTTGTTTCTGAGATGGATGGAGACCTTGATGTATACTTTTTTAAGTTGAAAAAATAAACACGGTTATTATACAAGGCTTATAATAATTAAGTTCAGCCCAGCCCAATCTCAGCATGCCTTTCCGGTATCTCTACATCCAAAAAGCCTTTCTTCACCAAACGGAGCCTGAATGCCTGCTGCACTTCATACTCGCCATGCACAAGAAACAGGCGCTGCACTTTTCTTGGGTCCTGGCAGGCCAGGAATTGCGACAGGTCTTCGTAATCGCCATGGGCGCTCATGCTTCTTATACTGCCTATTTCTGCATTCACTTCATGCAGCACACCAAAAATATTTACTTCTTTTCTACCAGCCATCAGCTTGCCGCCAAGCGAACGTGGCTCGCAATAGCCTGTAAACAAAATAGTATTGCGGCTGCTTTCAATATTGTTGCTGATGTGGTGCTTCACCCTGCCGGCATCAGCCATGCCGCTGGCAGAAATAATCACCATTGGCCCGTTTTTAAAATTCAGCATCTTTGATTCATCCACCGTCTTTACAAACCTGAGGCCTTTAAAACCAAAAGGGTCATTATCGCTTTCCAAAATCTTCTGTATTGTTTTATTAAAATACTGGGGAAAACGTTTTACAATTTGCGTAGCATCCACGCTCAATGGAGAATCAACATAGTACTCCAAATCCGGTAACCTTCTTTCAATTTCCAATTGGTTGAGGGCAAACAAAATTTCCTGTGTCCTGCCTACACTAAAGGCAGGGATAATAAGTTTGCCTTTCTTTTGCAAACAGGCTTTTTCAATCCATTGCAAAATCTGGTCTGGCGTTGTCACAGCCATATCATGCAGGCTGTTGCCATAAGTCGATTCTAGTATAATTACATCCGCCTGTGGGAATACATCAGGTGATTTTAAAATCACATCACGGTAACGGCCCACATCGCCACTAAAAGTTATTGCTCTTGTTGCGCCATTTTCTTTCACCCTTAAATGCACTGCAGCGCTGCCAATGATATGCCCTGCATCTGTGTACATCAACTGCACATTTTCATCAACAGCAACCCATTGCCCATATTCCACTGTTTCAAACCTGTCCATTGCATTCATTGCGTCTTCTGTGTTGTATAAAGGCTGCAGATACGGCAGCCCTTCGTTTGCCCTGCGCTTGTTTTCGTAACGCACTTCGCTTTCCTGTATGCCGGCAGAATCTTCCAGCAGCACAGCCGTTAATTCTTTTGTGGCAGGCGTGCAAAATATTTTTCCGGCAAAGCCATCTTTAACCAATTTAGGTATCAAACCGCTGTGGTCAATATGTGCATGCGATAAAATAAGGTGTGTTACTTCAGCCGGGGCAAAGCCCCAGTCACGGTTCATGGCATCTGTTTCCTTGCCCATGCCCTGGAACATGCCACAGTCCAGCAAATAGTTTTTCCCATTAACTAAAGTGAGCAAATGCTTGGAGCCGGTAACGGTACGGGCAGCGCCGTGGAAAGCAATCTTCATAATAATAATTTTACAGATTGAAGTTAGCTATTTGATTTCGCTTTAAAAGACCATTCAATAAAAAACTCAGCGATAATTTCCCCGGCTTTATTTTCACCAACAGATTTTGCCCTGAAAGTTTTCCCTTCGCCGGTTTGGATAGCTTCTGCAATTGCATTCGCTATCGCAACGCCATCATTGCAGGTGAAAGTTGTAATACCCGTTGCTTTTTTGTGATAAGTTGCCTGCAAACTAACTACCAGCATTGATATAGCAGGGCGGCTTTTATAAGTGCACATCATTGACAATAAACCTGTACTCATTTCAGCCGCCATAGCAAGGCAGGCAAAATAGGTGCTTTTAAAAGGGTTTTGGCTAAGCCATTTATAAGGCACCGTTACTGCGGCTTGTTCCTTGCTGATGCTTTTCACTCTCACACCACAAAAAAAAGCACTGGGCAGTTTCAATAACAAAAACATCCTGAACTTAACAGGATGCTTTACGAGTTGTATAAATTTTTCGGGGCCGTTCATAGCTGTTGTTACTTTTCATATTGCGCAGGCTCCAATGCTTTTGGCGACCATGCTTCCAAAAACTCCATTACTTTTTCTTTATCGTAGCTTTTCTTGCCATCTTCTAAGTAAGCGCTGTTTTGTGTATGCATACGTTCACCTTTGCTATTGAGAATAATAAATACAGGGAAACCAAAACGCTGTGGGTAGCCATATTTTGCAAACACAGGCTTATTCTCATTTTCCTTGCTGTAATTTAGATGGTACCATACAAAATTGCTGTTTATTAAAGAATCAATTTGCTTGTCTGCTTTGCAAAACCTTGCAAACTCAATGCACCACCTGCACCAGTTGCCCCCACCCTGCAACAGCACAAATTTATTTTCTGTTGCAGCTTTTTTTATAGCCACCTCAATATCAGCTGCTGCATCGGCAGAAGGATTGTATATTTTTTTCTCCTGGGCAAGTACTGTAATACATAAAAATAATACCGTTAAGAGAAAAATTATTTTTTTCATAGAGTATAATTTTAAAACTATTTCTTATCAATCTCCACCACACAGCCCACCACTTTATCTTGCTCGCCGGCATTGGCTTTAAAATAAATTGTGCCGTTGCTCGTATTGTTGTACTGCACATTTTTTATTGACACTGCCGCAATCGCTTCATTCAGTTTTCCTGCATAAGTGGGCTGGCTGCTTTTGTTGATAGCTTCATTCAATGCATTATAATCAAGCGCATCTTTGCTCACTACTATACCCATAAAATCTTTGTTGCCAACCTCATCTGCACGTATAGATTCTTTGCGTGGGAAGAGCCTTGTGCCGGTAATGCCACAATAAGGCGAGTGAATTGGCTTATAAGGGAACAAAACAAAGCTGCTGCCTGTAGCATTAGGCGTAAACAAATAAATGTAGCACTCAACAGCATTTTTAATTTCCATTTTAAATTTCGTTCCTTTCGCTACTGGCGCTACTGTTGCAAAATTATTATTGCCGCTTGCTTTGAGAGGAATGTATTGTTTTGTGTCGTTATTAACCAAACCAACAGTGCATTCAAAAGCTGTGTTCAATGCAGCGCCACGTTTTGGCATTGGGTCCACACCATAAGCTTCCCTTACAAAATTTTTAAAATCAGCATAGCGCACATAAGCAAAACCATTTTCCCCCCACTCTGGCCCCCAGCTATTCATAATTTGAAAAGCGCCGCCCTCAAGCCGGTCATCATAACCAACCACACACATGGCATGCCCGCCAAAGCCCATTTGCTGGTAATCTTCATCTGTTGGGTGCCAAACTTTTTGCCCCACCATATCCTGCATAAAACTGCCACCTACCATCATGCCGATAACAACAGGCGCATCTTTTGCCAAATGCTCTTTTATTGCACGGATGTTTAAACCATTTGGGTCATCAGTTTCCGTTAGCCTGTTAAAGCCATGCATCCTGTGATCTAATGCTTCCCTTGCCATTTGGTTGCTTGGCTGGCGGCTGCAATCCTGGTCTGTGTAAGGGAACTCATTATACGGCACTGCGCCTTTATTGGTCATAAACTCCATCGCCCTGATGATGTAAGATCCCTGGCAACCATCAAGGCCAATTTGATTATAT
>CAYRRL010000330.1:0-4170 GCA_964426665.1 uncultured Ferruginibacter sp.
CTTTGCCACGGAATGTCATTCTTGGGCCAAGCTCGCCTTCTAATTTTGGAAAAGCAAAATAGCCATGCGCCCTGTCCATGTGCTGGCCAATAGGGCCACCGTCTTTCACTAACTTTTCAAAAACATCCGCCATAGTAGATTTAATATTTCTGGTTTAGTATTTAATATTTTGCCTGAACAAGGTTCCGATGGCTATCGGAATGGGTGGATTGAAAAGATTATGCGATTAAAAAAAGTTGCGGTTTAAAAAGCCATTTAATCATTCAAATCTTTTAAAATCCCCGTTCAGGCATTTGCCGCAAAAGTAAGTTTTTGAAGTTAAAACGGGCAACATTCCCATAACACTTCATTCATCCCGATAGCTATCGGGGCAAATTCCACATGGCACTGGCTATATTTGTAAAAAATTGCATCATGCTTAAACGACTACTTGCAGCAGCAATACTTCCTCTTTTTTTATTTCACATTTCAGCAGCACAAACAGCAAACGGCAAACCAAAGCTGGTTGTGGGGATTGTGGTTGACCAAATGCGCTGGGATTATTTATACCGTTACAATTCTTTGTACAGCGACAGGGGCTTTAAGCGCTTATTGAAGGAAGGCTATAGCTGTGAAAACACAATGATACCATATACGCCAACTTATACAGCCCCGGGCCATGCCTGCGTTTATACAGGCAGCATACCTGCCATACATGGCATTGTAAGCAATAGCTGGTACGACAGGCTAACCGGCAAATATGTTTATTGCACTGATGACAGCACTGTAAATACGGTGGGCAGCGACACCAAAGCAGGCAAAATGAGCCCTGAAAATATGTGGGCAACCTCTGTGGCTGATGAATTGCGCCTGAGCAATAATTTCAGGAGCAAAGTAATTGGCATAGCATTAAAAGACCGTGGCGCAATATTGCCGGCGGGGCATAGCGCTAATGCCGCTTATTGGTACGATGACAAGGTGGGCAAATGGATTAGCAGCACGCATTATATGGAAGCATTGCCGCAATGGGTAAATGCTTTTAACGCCAAGGGATACCCTGATAAGTACATGGGCAAGCCATGGGAAACTTTGTTGCCGGAAATAAAGTACACAGCCAGCACAATAGACAACAAGCCTTATGAAAATGCTATTAAAGGGCTTGAAACAGTAACCTTTCCACATAAATTAAACACGATAACAAAAGACAGGTTTGAAGCATTTAAAACAACGCCTTTTGCCAACACGTACACATTTGATTTTGCAAAAGCGGCAATAGAAAACGAATCATTAGGGAAAAACACAGTGCCCGATTTTTTAACGGTAAGCCTTTCTTCCACAGATTATGTAGGGCATTCATTTGGGCCAAATTCAATAGAAACAGAAGATACATACCTGCGGCTTGACAATGACATTGCAGGTTTTCTTTCGTACCTGGATGAAAAAATTGGCAAAGGCGGTTACCTGTTGTTTTTAACTGCCGACCATGGCGCAGCGCATGTGCCGGGTTTTTTAAATGAGCATAAAATAAATGGCGCAGGCATTGATGATAAAGACATTGAAAAGCGGTTGAATAAAACTATTGAAACCAAGCTGGGCATTAAAAAAGCAATTGAACATGTAAGCAGTTATCAGGTGTATTTAGGCGACAGTGTAAAGCATAATGAAGAAGCCAGGGAATTGATAATAGATGAATTGATGAAAGAGCCTTACATACAAACTGCTGTTGGCCTTTCTGAAATAGCTGAAGCTGCTTTGCCCTCTATACAAAAAGAAAGGCTTATCAATGGCTACACACCCGGCCGCAGCGGGGATATACAGTTTGTATTCAAACCTGGTTTTTTTGATGGCTTTAGCAAAGGCACCACACATGGTTTATGGAACCCATACGATTCACATATCCCATTGCTTTTTTTCGGCACGGGCATAAAATCAGGCAAACTCAACAGGGAAACATTTATGACAGATGTTGCAGCCACTATAGCGGCTATGCTGCAAATACAAATGCCCAGCGGTTGCGTTGGGCATGTAATTACAGAAGCAATGAAATAAGTAAGCTGGTTATTATAACTGGCCTACCACTGACTGTAAGTTTGTGATATAGTTTCTTATTTCCACAGGCAATACAGAATCATCCATATCAATCACCCAATGCTCCACCGTGCCGTTGGTTGATTTTTCAATATACACAGTGCCCTGGTCCCTGCAATCTGGGCAGCCAATAGTAACACCCGGCCTTGCCTGCAGGTAAGCAGGGAAACTGTCTTTCAAAGGCAATGCAAGCTGGTAGTTGGCATTGCTCATGGGTACAGTGGAATAAATAACAGGCGTCGGGAAAGAAATGGCAATACTGTCTTTGTATATTTTATCGCCGCTTATCTTGTACATTTCGGCGCATGAAGGGCCGCAAAAGCCATAGTAAAAACCAAATGCAAAATAATCGCTGCTGCCTGGGCTGGCGGGTTTATTGCTTTCTTTTTTGCAGGATGCAAGGGCCATGCAAATGATGGCGAGGGCTGTTATTTTTTTCATAGCCGGTGATGTTGTTTGTATAGCTGACAACGGGCAATAAACATGGGTTGCATTTTCCTTAAAAAATTATCTCCCGGTTAAAAGCAGGGTAACGCCATTCATTAAAGCCGTAATGGTATTTTTATTCAACCGCAGGCTCCTGCAGCTTGTTGAATTATTTACCACAGGGAAAAACTTTACGCCTTCATTAATCACCACATCGGTATTGGCATCCGGCAGTGCGCCACAGTTCCAGTTGGCTGTGTTTTCCCAGGCAGTGCTGGCGCTGCCATTCCAGTAAGCTGTGAATTTTAAAGTGGCAGTGTCGCTTATGTTGCCGTCCACAATGCAGCGGTATTTATAGCCATACCAGCTTGTTGGGCTATTGGTGATGGTGAGGCTTATGCTGTTGCTGCCACTGTAATTGCTGTTGTTGGGTATATTGCTGAAGGCGCCGCCTGTGCTCAATTGCCATTGGTATGAACTGCCCCTCAATTTGGTGGCAATGCTTACAGCGCCGGAAGGGCAGGGGGTTGCCACGCATGGCATGCCGCCTAAATCGGTAAAGTTCCTGCATAGCGATTGGTAGTACTGATTGGCTATTGCTGCATCATGTATCACTACAGCGTTTTCATCATTGCTGTATTGCGCCTGTGCCGTCCAGTTAAAAGAGCCGGTAAATACCTGAGGGTCGCTTGATGTGTTCAAAGGGTCAACCAGCAGTGTTTTGTTGTGGTAAAAATCGCTGCCTGAAAATACAATCATATTATTGCCAAGCACAGGCAGCAAATTATTATAAGCATTGTTGCCATTATTGAACTCGTCTATTATTCCTTTAACCGTTACGCCGCTGTTGTACCTGAACTTAATATCATTTGATAAAGAAAAATCCGTAAAAGCATAGATGGAAAAAAACAAATCGTAGTTGGCAGTTTGTATGCTGCTCTTCAATTTGCCGCCAAGGCTGTCCTTCGGGCTGAAGTACACTTCAACAGGCGTGCCGTTTACAGTAAACCTTGTTTGTGTGCTGGGTGTTTTAAAAGTGCTGAAAGCAGCATTGGCAAAATTTTGCGTGGCGCCTGTGCCGCCCCACATTTTATTAAACTCGTTGTAAAAGGCAAGCGCCACCTGTTTGCTTTGTATAAACACAATATTGTTGTAATCGCCGCTGGTTTGAAAATCGCTCCAGTTGTACGAGCCAGTTTGTGCTACGGCTTCTGTAGTATCGGGCGAATTAACATCTATCACCATAAATTTATTATGCATAATGTAGCTGTCGTAATTGGCGCTTATGCCTTTGTTTACCTGGGCGCTCAGCAACGAAAGCCCTGAATTGCTTGTGCCGGGCACATTGTAAAGCCATCTTACCGTTACGCCCCTGGCCGCAGCGGCATTGGCGGCGGTGGCAATTTTAGCAACATTGCTGCCTGCATTGGCCGTGTAGTTATACAAAGCAATATCAACTGTGTATTTTGCCCTGTTGATATAAGCAGCTATCGTATCTGGGAAAGTATTATTGAGGTACACCGCATTTTTTCCGGTGGATATGGCATTGTTTACCGGATGGTTGAAATAGCATTTGATTCGTGGGTTCTGTGCTGTGGTATTTGCATAAATACATACAGCCAATAGTAACATTACAAGGCGCCCAATCATTTTTACAGGATATTTTTTTCCTATTCT
>CAYRRL010000331.1:0-302 GCA_964426665.1 uncultured Ferruginibacter sp.
TGTGTAGGTAGTACCGTTTACAGCCCATGTATAACTATCGCATGATGTAGCTGTAGTTGTGTTTGATGTAGCGTTATTAATAGTTAGTATCAATGTTTCTGTATGAGGGCAGCCTGCTGCATTTGTTGATGTAACAGTATATGTGCCGCCTGCTGTATAAGTAACGCCATTTACCGGCCAGGTATAACTGCCACAGGCAGAAGCATTGGTGGTGTTAGAGGTGCTATTATTAATTGTTAGCACCAAAGTTTCTGTATGAGGGCAGCCTGCTGCGTTAGTTGATGTAACCGAGTATGTGCCGC
>CAYRRL010000331.1:402-4169 GCA_964426665.1 uncultured Ferruginibacter sp.
CCGTTGTGTAGGTAGTACCGTTTACAGCCCATGTATAGCTGTCGCAGGCTGTTGCGGTAGTTGTATTTGATGTGCTGCTGTTGATGGTCAGTATCAATGTTTCTGTATGAGGGCAGCCTGCTGCGTTAGTTGATGTAACCGAGTATGTGCCGCCCGTTGTGTAGGTAGTACCGTTTACAGCCCATGTATAGCTGTCGCAGGCTGTTGCAGTGGTGGTATTAGATGTGCTTTTGTTTATTGTCAATTGTAAATTATCTGTGTGCACACAACCTTCAGGGCTTGTAGTGGTAACACTATAAGTGCCGCCTGTTGTATAAGTAGTGCCATTCTTGCCCCACGTATAACTATCGCAGGCAACAACTGTTTCTGTAGAACTTGTAGGTTCAGCAATAGTTACTTTAATAGTAATTACACTGTCGCAGCCTGCAGCGCTAACAAGTGTTTGAGTATATGTGCCGTTTGATGAGTAAATGGTATTGTTGATATTGACAGGAATACATGATGTGGTATCAATTTCAAAAGTGGCATAACCTGAAATTACTGTTACGCTGTCTTTTGCCTCGTTTGCATTAAATGCTGTTGCAGTGATAACACTGTTATAATTCTTAACAGGGATAGGTGCAAGCACAGTTGCTTTTATCTGGTAAGTAACAGATTGCCCTGCTGCCATGTCACCGATATTATATGTTACAGTGTTGCCTGAAATAGATGCCCCTGAAGGTGCTGAAGGAACAAACTGCAAACTTGAATAACCGCTTGGGTAAATATCCTTTGCCACTACACTCAAAGCTGTAAAGTTAAAATCACCACCTGTATTGGTTACAGTATTAGTAAATATTACAGATTGCCCTGAGCATACCCCAGAGTTCGATGCAGTTTTATCAACTAATATCTCGGTGCCGCAAATAGCGTTTACCGCAGCAGTAAGGTTTGCTGCCAGGCCCTCAAAGGGTGGTTGTGTATAATCTGCAGTAAGAATGCTGTTAGAAGGGCCAAATACATCGTTGCCAGAGATGGCTTTAATATTATCAAGATTAATTTCATTGCTGTTGCCAACCCCTACAACAAACATATGTTTGCCCTGCCCTTTTAAAACGTTCGCCTGCGTTACAGCAGCGTCAAGCGACAAAGAATTAGATTGGCCAGCACTTACTGTACCAGATTGGCAATTGCCGCCCGAAGCTACATTATACGCTGTCGGGTTGCCATCTGTAAAAAAGATTACAAGGTCTGCATTGAGTGTTGCCACATCTTCCATCGCATCCTGCCAGTTTGTCCAGCCTGTGCAACTGCCTGATGATACAGGATTGTAGCTTTGTGAATTGTACCCTGCCCCCAGATAAGAGGTAAGCCTTGATATAAAAGTGTTGTCAACGTTAGTTTGCCCGAGGTTTACAATAGATGAAGTAGTATTAAACTCTACAATCTGCAATGAAGCACCAGAGTTAAGCAATGCATTAGCCAATGCCAATGCACCATTTTCAACACTCGTAATTTCACTGCCTGTAATTGAGCCGGACTCATCCAGCACAAATACAATCTTCAGGTTCTGGCAAAGCACAGACTCCGGTATATCCGGATTGGCTGATGATGGGACAGCAAGTGTTTGGAATGTTGCTGCCTGTGCGGCGGGCCGGCTTGCAACAGGGCGTGCAGCAATGCCGGGCTTTAGCACATCGGGGCTTATCCATTTGGTTGTGTCCATTGATTCAGCCTGGCCAAATGCACTGGAACAGCTTATGAACAACAAAGCACAAAACAATGCACTGTGCAATAAGCCTGCAGCAAATTGCTGATAAGGTTTAAATACTTTCATAATTAAATGTTTATGATTAATAAATGGCATTAAAAAGCAAACCGTGCCGGGCCTGTGGAGATGATAAAAAATCTGCCTGTGGCAAGCACAATTATCTTCAATTATTTGGGGGAAAATTCTCGAGGGGTAAGCGGAAAACTGGCAAGGATGGTGGATAAATCTACCACTAAGTTAGGTGAAATATTTAAACCGCCAATTTTTTATTGAGTAAACGGCGCAAACAATGCCTGCATAAAGAATGGTTTGTCAATCAACATGAGATTTTTTTTATTATTTTCACCTTGACATCCAAACTTATAACTTAAACCATTATCTCATGCAACTTAACTTCTGGATTATCCCTGCCGCAGGGCTTATCCCATTAATTACAGGCTTTATCTGGTACAACCCTAAGGTATTTGGCAATGCCTGGATGAAAGCAACCGGGCTTACCGAAGAATCAATGAAAGGTGCTAACATGGGCCTGATTTTTTTTCTTTGCTATGTGTTCGGTTGCATCCTTGCTTCGGCGCTTATGACAATTGTGATCCATCAAATGGGTTTCAATTCCGTAATGCAGGGCGACACAAGTGCCGAAACACAGGCTTATATGAAGAACTTTTTTGAAACATACGGCAACAGGTTCAGGACATTCAAGCATGGCGCTTTGCATGGCACAATATCTGGTTTCTTTATTGCCATGCCTATCCTTGGCACCTGTGCGCTGTTTGAAAGAAAAGGCTTTAAATACATAGCAATACACACTGGCTATTGGATGCTTACAATGGCATTGATGGGCGGCGTGCTTTGTGCATACATGTAAAACATTTTTTGGGATTGCAAGCAGGGCTGTTGATTGCCCTGCTTTTTTATTGCATTTTTAATTTTTCATCTTCAGTTATTTCGTCAATAAAATACCGTTTTACATTATTAATGGTTACTTCATCTGCCATGTCAACAAAGTTTTTAAAAGCTGCCGAATCAGTTGCCTTGATGATGAGTGAAAACTGGGAAACATCCCTGCCTGTTTGCCGCAGTGCCTGTTTTTGCTGTTGTATAACTTCTCGTATACTTTTAAAACTGCTTTGTTTTACAATTGCCGTTTCAAAAGCCCCCTGATAGTACCAAACAGCATCGTTTTTATCAAGCAGCACAGTTAACGCACAGGAATTGCATACTTCGTTGGCTGGCGGCGCATCCGCTGGTGTTATCATTTCCATTACCGTTGCTTTTGCCAATGTGGCAGTAAACACAAAAAAAGTAATGAGCAGAAAACCCAGGTCAACCATTGGCGTAAGGTCAATTTTTATAATTTTTTTGCCAGGGCGTTTGAAAGCCTGGTTGCTTTTTTTGTTTTTGATTTCTACATCAGCCATAACAGCAAGTTTGTTATTGAGATGGCACTGCAACATATTTCCATAAAATTTTGCTGTGGTTGCAAAACAAAAAACGGGCATTAAGCCCGTTCGTTAATTATAATTCTCAAGCCAATTTTACTCTACCAGCTTACCTTCTTTCTTTGTCAAATCAAAAAACTTATCCAGCCTGGCCCCGGTTGCTTCTTCAAATGCAGCTTTCATATCTTCCGGCTGCGGGTGCCTGAACTTCCATTTTGTAAAATAGTTTTGCATGGCCGCATCCATTTTTTCCCTTCCCAATACAGACTCCAGTATATACAGCCAGAAAGCAGTTTTTACATAAGATACAATACCATACTCCTCGCTGCTGCTGAACTTTTCTGCAGAAATATCCATGGCGCTTTGCATTGGTATTTCGCTCAGCGCATTGTAGATAATGCCTATAAATTCGTCGACAGGTTTCTTTTTAATTTCTTCTGGTATAGCATCGCCAAAAATAGAATTGAATTTATACTTCTCTGCCTCGTACCTGAACTGGTAATAGCTGTTAAGCCCTTCGTCCATCCAGGTATGCGCCCGTTCGTTGCTGCCCAGCATGCCCATAAACCAGTTGT
>CAYRRL010000332.1:0-4125 GCA_964426665.1 uncultured Ferruginibacter sp.
AAATAATGGAAGGGTTATTGATAAGCGCCCTTGCTATTGCTACACGCTGGCATTGGCCTCCGCTTAATTCATTGGGCTTATGGTGGCTCCTGTCGTCAAGCTTTACTTTCCGCAAAGTGTCCATCGCCCTCTCTGCCCTTTCTTTTTTATTAATGCCGCTGTAAATTAATGGCAGCGCCACATTTTCCAAAGCTGTTAACCGTGGCAACAAATTAAACTGCTGGAATACAAAACCAATTTCCTTGTTCCGCACTTCAGCAAGGTCGTTGTCAGCCATACGGCTCACATCTTTGCCATTCAAAATATACTTTCCCTTTGTTGGCGAATCGAGGCAACCCAGAATATTCATTAATGTTGACTTGCCGGAACCGCTTGGCCCCATCAATGCCACGTATTCGTTTTTGCCTATGTCAAGATCAATGCCCTTTAAAACCTGCAGTTCCTGCCTTCCGAGATAGTAGCTTTTGCAAATATTTTCTAAATGGATTATTGAAGGCATTCGTTATTGTTGAATTTTATTGATGGGGTTTGCCATTTGCATATTCCCTTATTGTTTCTTTATCACTTTTGGCACTTTAAAAAACACGCCATCCTGTACAGGCGCATTTTTCAGCCCTTCGCTTCTTTCAATGCTCCCTTTTGCTTCATCTTCCCTCAATACATTTACTCCATCGCTCATGTGCAATAATGGCTCTACGCCGGCAGTATCAAGTTCATTCAATTTTTCTACAAACTGAATCATCTTTTGCAAATCTGTTTTAATAGATTGTTTTTCCGTTTCATTAAACTGAAGCCTTGCCAGGTTAGCCAGTTTGTCAACCAATTCATCATTTACTTCCATCAAACAAAAATAATGGAGATTATTGATGAATGATAAATGATTGATGAATGGGGATTATGGTTGATTGATATAACAGGTGGTTTTTTGCCTTTTGCATGCCTGGCCTTTTTGCAAACCTGGTTGCTTGCTGCTTTGCCAACTTGCCTTTTTGCCTATCTTCGCCGCCTTATGAACAATAAGAAAGAGATAGTAATGAGCGGTATCCGCCCCACTGGTTTTTTGCATTTGGGCAATTACTTTGGCGCTATCCGGAATTATGTAAGGATGCAGGATGATTTTGAATGTTACTTCATGGTGGCAGACCTGCATTCGCTTACTACTCATCCTGACACAAAAGAGCTAAAAGCCAATGTGCACCGAGTGTTGGCAGAAAACATTGCCTGTGGGCTTGACCCTGATAAAGCAGCGCTGTATTGCCAAAGCTATGTGTACGAAACAAGCGAATTGTATTTGTACCTGAATATGCTTGCCTATAAAGGCGAACTGGAGAAAACCGTAACGTTTAAAGACAAAGCAAGGCAGCACCCTGATAATGTGAATGCAGGCCTGCTTACTTACCCTGTATTGCAAACAGCAGATATTATTTTGCACCGTGCCAGGTATGTGCCTGTAGGCAAAGACCAGGAGCAGCATTTGGAAATGGCAAGGAATTTTGCCAACCGTTTCAACCACCGTTATGGCGAAGTTTTTCCCGAGCCAATAGCATTTAATTACAACCAGGAACTGGTAAAAGTACCCAGCCTTGACGGCACCGGCAAAATGAGCAAGAGCGAAAACCAAATGGCTACTTTATATTTGGCTGATGAAGACGATATGATTCGCAAGAAAGTGATGAAGGCAAAAACTGACAGCGGCCCGACAGAACCCAACTCTCAAAAACCTGACTATATAGAAAATGTATTTGGCCTTATGAAACTGGTAAGCAGCAATGATGTAATTGCAAAATTTGACGCTGATTACAACAACTGCAGCATCCGCTATGGCGATATGAAAAAGCAATTGGCTGAGGACATGGTAAATTTTATTGCACCCATCCGGAATAAGGTAAACAGCATTTTAAACGATGAAAAATACCTGAAAGAAGTGATGGAAAAAGGCGCTGAAAAAGCAAGGGCCAGCGCTAAAGCAACCATGCATTTAGTCAGAAGTGCAATGGGGCTGAACTACTAAACCTTCCCAAAAATATAAACCTGTTTATTTATTTGTGGAATAATGAAGTTTGCCTACATTCATTTTTTGAAAAGCAAATTTCGATTTATAAACTTTAAACTTTCCGGTAGCAACGGGCGGGGATTATGGCTAAAACTAAAAAACCAAAACATATTGCAATAGCCGGCAACATTGGCGCAGGCAAAACCACATTGACAGAAATGCTGGCCAAACATTACAAATGGATACCACAGTTTGAAGACGTTGACCACAACCCTTACCTCAATGATTTTTATGAGGATATGCCCCGATGGAGTTTCAACCTCCAAATATTCTTTTTGAACAGCCGCCTTAACCAATTATTAGAAATACACAGGGGCACTGAAACTGTGATACAGGACAGGACCATTTATGAAGACGCAAATATTTTTGCGCCCAACCTTCACGACATGGGGCTGATGGGCAAAAGGGACTTTGATAACTATTACCGCTTTTTTGAAACATTGAAAACGATGGTACAGCCGCCAGATTTGTTGATTTATTTGAAAGCGTCTGTGCCTACACTCGTTGCGCAAATACAAAAACGCGGAAGGGAATACGAAGAGAATATCCGCCTGGATTATTTGAAAAAACTAAATGAGTATTACGAAAAATTTATTGAGAATTACAAAGAAGGCCCGTTGTTAGTAATTAACGCAGACAGCAACAAATTCGCAGAAAACGAAGAGCATTTTGGGCAGGTTATAAATAAAGTCGATTCAACTTTGTTTGGCTTGTTTTAATTTGATTATTTGTGACTGATAATTATTTAACCGGCTATCCACGTGCAAACAAACTATCACCATTAATCACTCAATGAGCTGGTTTTTCATTGCATAAAACACAAGCCCCACAGAATTTTTTACTCCAAACCTTTCCATCAGCCTGTCTTTAATAGCTTCCACGGTGCGTGGGCTCACATCTAATTGCTTAGCAATTTCAGAAGCGGTATATTCCATGCAAACAAGTTTAAGCACCTCCCTTTCCCTTTCTGTAATAACAATTTCATTGCTCAATGAAAGGTTGAATTTTTGTTTGCTGTAATTCTTTTTTATCAGCACCCTGTTTACAAATGGGTTCAGGTAAAAGCCGGTACGCATCACTTCCATTATCGCTTTTTTTATTTCTGCCGGCTCCGTGCTTTTTAATAAGTACCCTGCAGCGCCGCAATCCATTAAATGCCCAACGAACCTTTCATCTTCATACATTGTCAAAATTATCACACGTACTTTAGGGAACTCTTTTGTTATTTGCCTTGTCGTGTCAATGCCATCTTTCACAGGCATCTTTAAATCGCATAATACCACATCGGGCTCTTCTTCTTTTATTTTTCTTAAAAGATCTTCGCCATTTTCTGCTTCTGCGATAAACTTAATGTTGGTATATGAGCGCATAGAAAGAATTACACCTTTCCTGAAGATTTGATGGTCATCTGCGATTGCCACTCTTATTTGTTCCATAGAAAAAAGCGGATGAGTTTTATTAGTAGAAATTCCTGTTAGTTGATGGCTTTATTCCCTGTTCAAAAAAATTAAACAGTGTGTTTGTTGTCAATCATTCTTATAAACTGTTGTAACAAACGCAAACAAATGTATGAAAAACAAAAGGCAATATTTTATTAATGAAACAAACTTTATTTACTTGTTGGTTTTACGCATGCGTAAGCGGTTTTTACGACAGTAATTTTACTATTCCTTTAAAGTTGGTTTTTACCAACTGTGGCTAAAATGATTTTTTTGATGCCCCAAAAAGTGCATGTTTTTTTTACTGAAAAATTGAAAAAAAGGGTGTTTAAAAAAATCTTTTTCAAAATTTTGATATTAATCGTTTTCCGTTACCTTTGCCTTCCCAAAAAATAAGCAGTGCTAATTTTATTGCAAATTTTGAAGTAGTTCTTAGAATAAAACAAGCCGAAGTAGCTCAGTTGGTAGAGCAACTGATTTGTAATCAGTAGGTCGCAGGTTCGACTCCCGTCTTCGGCTCATTTAGTTCTTTAAAAAGCCATTTTGGCTTGGGCAGTTTCCAGAGCGGCCAAATGGGGCGGACTGTAAATCCGCTGTCTACGACTTCGGTGGTTCGAATCCACCACTGCCCAC
>CAYRRL010000333.1:0-4119 GCA_964426665.1 uncultured Ferruginibacter sp.
TGTGCATGAATTGCCATAAAAGCATTAAGGAATACGCAGGTGAAGACAAGTTGGTACGTGAAGACGGCACTCCTGTAAACGGCACTGCAGAAATTCAAAAGTTATATGCTTATGCCGGCTGGAACCCTGCTACCAAAACCTATGACAAGCCGGGCAAGCCGATTGAGTGGGTTAAAATACACTCTTTGCCCGACCATGTTTACTTCAACCACAGCCAGCACGTAAAAGTAGGCAAGCAGCAATGCCAGACATGTCACGGCCCAATACAGGAAATGGGCGAGGTAAAACAGTTCAGCGACCTTAGCATGGGCTGGTGCATCAATTGCCACAGGGAAAGCAAGGTTAATTTTTACAATAAAGAAACTGGCGAGGGAAATAAGTTTTACAGCATTTACGAGAAGTTTTATAATGAAATGGCCGATTCGGTAGTAAATGAGCATGGCAAGAAAGTTTTGAACCCACACAAAATGGACAGTGTAACGGTTGAAAAAATTGGCGGTACTGAATGCCAAAAATGTCACTATTAATTCAAATAGCTAATTCCAATTAGCACATCAGCATATTAGCTTTTACAACATGGAAAAAAAGTACTGGCAAAGTTTTGGGGAATTAAACCAATCAGAAGCCTTTCAGCAAAAAGCAGAAAAGGAATTCCAGGAGCAGTTGCTGCCAATGGAAGATTTAGACAATGGGTTGCTTGATGCCAAAAGCCCCAGAAGGGACTTCCTTAAATATTTGGGCTTTAGCACGGCTGCTGCCACGCTGGCGGCAAGTTGCCAAACACCGGTTCGCAAGTCGGTGCCTTTTTTAAAAAAGCCAGATGATTTGATTTTGGGCGTGGCTAATTATTACGCTTCAACTTATGTAAGCGAAGGGGATGTGCAGCCGGTAATTGTAAAACAAAGAGACGGGCGCCCTATTAAAATAGAGGGAAATGAAAATTCTACAATAACAGGCGGAGGCACCAGTGCAAGGTCGCAGGCTTCTGTGCTGGATCTATATGATACTACAAGGCTCCGCCACCCGAAAGAAAAATCAGGCGAAGATTATAAAGAAGTCCCAAAATTTGATACGCTTGATAAAACAATCGGCGACAAATTAGCAGGCCTAGGCGGCAAGCCAGTTGTGTTGCTTACATCAACCCTTAATTCCCCTTCTACTTCACAGGCAATTGCTGAATTTTTAGCAAAATACCCCGGCAGCCGCCATGTGCAATACGATGCGGTGAGCTATAGCGGTATGTTAGTAGCCAACGAAGCCTGTTATGGAAAAAGGGCATTGCCTTCATACCATTTCGACAAAGCAAAAGTAATAGTGAGCCTTGCTGCTGATTTTCTTGGCACATGGCTTAGCCCGGTTGAATTTACATACCAATACCAAAAGAACAGGAAGATTTCAGGCTCTACACCTTCAATGAGCCAGCATATACATTTTGAAAGCAACCTTAGCCTGACAGGCAGCAATGCTGATGACAGGTTTATCCACAAGCCTTCTGAAAAAGCTGCAGTTGCGTTGAATATTCTGGCAAAATTGAATGGCAGCGTTACTGCGCCTGCTTTAAGCGATGCCGCTCTTAACAAAGGCATTGATTTAGCTGTGGCGCAATTAAAAGCGCACGCCGGCGAAGCATTGGTAGTTTGCGGCAGCAATGATGCGAACCTCCAAATAATTGTAAACGCCATCAACGAAGCAATTGGTGCCAATGGCAAAACAATCAACTGGGCTGTTACATCCAACTACCGCCAGGGCATCGATGCAGATTTCAATACACTTGTAAACGATATTAATGCAGGTAATATAGGCGCTTTATTGGTATACGGCGCTAACCCTGTTTATACATACAGCAACGGCGCAAAGCTCGGAGATGCAATTGAAAAATTGCCACTGAGCGTTTCTTTCAACAGCACACTTGATGAAACATCAGAGCGTTGCAAATATGTAATACCATCCCACCACTGGCTGGAAAGCTGGGGCGATGCAGAGCCAAAAACAGGGTACTATTGCTTGATGCAACCAACCATTAACCCGCTGTTTAAAACAAGGCCTTTCCAAACATCTTTGTTGAAGTGGGCCGGCAATGCAACTGATTACGAAACATATTTCAAAGATTTTTGGGCAAAAAAGCTTGGCACAACAGAAGCATGGAATGCGGCGTTGCAAGCTGGTATAATAGAACCTGCAGCAGCAGCAGGCGCAGGCACATACAGTGGTGCAAGGCTTGCAGACGCAGTGGCTAAAGTATCGGCAGAAAAAAGAGGCGGGGCTTATGAAGTGGTGCTGTATGAAAAAGTAGGCATGGGCAGCGGCAGCCAGGCCAACAACCCATGGTTGCAGGAAATGCCTGACCCAATTTCAAAAGTTGCCTGGGACAATTATGCATTGGTAAGCCCTGTTTTATACAAAGAATTAATAGGCAAGGACCTTGTTGGCAACCAGCGTGAAGGAGACCGTTATGAAGTAACGCCAGAAAAACCAGTAGTTAAAATAAAAGTAAGCGGTGTTGAGAAGGAGTTGCCATTATTGGTAATACCCGGCATTCACCCTAAAGTGGTAGCCGTGGCTGTTGGTTATGGAAGGGCAAGCAAGAATAACAGCAATACAAAAGACCGTATTGGAATGTCTGCCAATGGCGCTGGCAAGAATGCCTATTCTTTTGTAAGTTTTGATGGGGCAGGTTTCCGGTATTCCGGCGCAGCAGAAATTACTAAAACAACAAGTGAATACGCATTGGCGCAAACACAGGTGCATGGGTCTTCTGAACAGCGCCCTGTAGTATATGAAACCAATTTGAAATCATTTATTGCCAATCCTGAAAGCGTTTTGGCAGAGGCTAATCATGAAAGGGCATTGCTCCTGCATGCTTCGCATGGCGAAGATTTTGTAAAAGATGCCACCATTTACCCCCACTATGAAAAGCCGGGCATAAAATGGGGCATGAGCATTGACCTTAATACCTGCACTGGCTGCAGCGCTTGTGTAATTGCATGCACTGCTGAAAACAATGTGGCTGTCGTAGGCAAAACACAGGTGATGAGGGCGCATGAAATGCAT
The DNA here is from genome assembly GCA_964426665.1 of uncultured Ferruginibacter sp. Taxonomy (GTDB): domain Bacteria; phylum Bacteroidota; class Bacteroidia; order Chitinophagales; family Chitinophagaceae; genus Ferruginibacter. The sequence continues at coordinate 3,052 of CAYRRL010000333.1, forward strand.
TGGTTGCGTATTGACCGTTATTTCACTGGCGATGTTTCAAACCCTGATGTAGTGTTCCAACCTATGCTGTGCCAGCACTGTGATAATGCGCCTTGCGAAAACGTATGCCCTGTGGCTGCTACCAACCACAGCACTGAAGGGTTGAATCAAATGACTTATAACCGTTGCATCGGTACAAGGTATTGTGCTAACAACTGCCCGTTCAAAGTACGCCGCTTTAACTGGCTAGATTATACAGGGGCTGATAGTTTTGCTGATAACCAAAACCCATTGCTTGGTGTTGACCTGGATGATGTGACGCTGCAAATGAATGACGACCTGACAAGAATGGTATTGAACCCTGATGTTACAGTGCGTTCACGTGGCGTAATTGAAAAATGTTCATTCTGTGTACAGCGTTTGCAGGAAAGCAAGCTTGAAGCTAAGAAACAAGAAGACCCAGCAATAGTTCGCAATGTAAAAGTGGCTTGTTCACAAGCATGCCCCGGCGGTTGTATCACATTTGGCAATGTGAACGATCCGGAGAGCGATGTGTCAAAAGCAAGGGCTGATAAAAACAGGAACTTCTATGTGCTGGAGCAATTGCACGTGCTTCCTAACGTAAGTTATTTGGCAAAAATTAAAAATACAGACAGGCATGTAACGAATGAGAAAGAAGAAGACGGGCACGAAGAGAAGAAAGCAGAGCATAAAGCAGAAAAGGCACACGGATAATAACAGAATTTAAAAAAACAAAAGTAAACAGGCTTAAGCCTTTTGCTTTTCACTTCAATAAGATATGTCATTATTAAAGTACGAATCACAGATCAGGGAACCATTGGTTGATGGAGATAAAAACTATCACCAGGTTACAGAAGACATCATTCGCCCCATTGAGATGAAGCCAAGCCGCCTTTGGTATATTGGTTTTTGGTTGAGTGTGGCTATGCTGCTGTTTGGTGTGTACAGCGTTTACCGGGAGGTTACTTACGGTATCGGGCAATGGAACCTGAACAAGACCATTGGCTGGGGCTGGGATATCACCAACTTCGTTTGGTGGGTTGGTATAGGCCATGCTGGTACGCTAAT
>CAYRRL010000334.1:0-4115 GCA_964426665.1 uncultured Ferruginibacter sp.
ATACCAGTTCGAAGTAATTTTTCCTGATAAACTGGCGCCACGAACGGTGGTGATATTGCCTTCGCTATCACTGGATGCAGATATATTGTCGAAAGTAAAGGGTGCACAATATTATGAGGAGCGTATGCTGTGCCTGCTGATGCTGCTGAGGATGCCCACCACCAAAATTATTTTTATCACCAGCATGCCCGTGGCCGAAAGTATTGTTGACTATTACCTCCACCTGTTGCCGGGCATTACAGGCAGGCATGCAAAAGAAAGGCTCACCTTATTAAGCTGCTATGACGCATCTGTAAAACCGCTTACACAAAAAGTACTGGAGCGGCCAAGGCTAATGGAAAGGATAAGGGGGTTAATTACAGATGCAAAATCAACACACCTTACCTGTTTCAATATTACGCCGCTTGAAAAAACAATGTCGGTGCAGTTGAGAGTGCCATTGTTTGGCACCGACCCTGATAAATTTTATGAAGGCTCAAAATCCGGCGGCAGGAAAAACTTCAGGGCAGCAGGCGTAAACTTCCCTGATGGCTTTGAAGACCTGCACACAAAAGAGGAAGTGGTAAAAGCGTTGGCTATCTTAAAGCAGAGGGATACGGCTTTGAGAAAAGCAGTGGTGAAGTTGAATGACGGCTTTAGCGGCGATGGCAATGCAGTGTATACTTACCCTGCCATTAATGATAACAGCGATGCAGAAAAAACACTTGCTGAAAAATTTTCTCAATGTTTTAAGCCTGTAGCGAAGGATGTGAGCGAAGAATTATTTTTTGAGAAGATGAAAACAATGGGCGGGATTGTAGAAGTGTTTTTGGAAGGGGAGGTTAAAATGTCGCCATCGGTGCAGTGTGTTATTTCCCCCTCAAAGAAAGTAGATGTGGTAAGCACGCATGACCAACTGTTAGGTGGCGATGACGGCCAAATATTTATCGGCGCTATTTTCCCTGCAGATAAAACATACAATATTTCATTGGCAAAAGAAGGGAGGAAGATTGCAGAGGTGCTGGCATCAAAAGGGGCTATGGGCAGGTTCGCCATTGATTTTATTTCGGTGCTGCAAAGCGATGGCTCATGGAAACATTATGCCATAGAAATAAACCTCCGAAAGGGCGGCACAACGCACCCCTTTTTAATGCTGCAGTTTTTAACCGGGGGAAAGTATAATGCAGAAACCGGCGAATACCTTACTTCCGGCGGCAACAGGCGTTATTATTTTGCTTCTGATAATGTTAGCAGCGAAAAATACATTGGGCTCACGCCCGATGACCTGCTGCATATTTCGCTTTACCACGATTTGATTTATGACAGCGCTGCACAGGAAGGCGTGATGTTCCATTTGGTTGGGGCATTGTCTGAGTTTGGAAAGCTCGGTGTAGTTTGCATTGGCGATTCGCCTGAAAGCGCCAAAGCTTTTTATGATAAAACAATTCAGATTTTGGATTTTGAATGCTCTTGAGGAAATAGGAAATTTGAATAAGAAAGCTGGCGGTAAGTTTATATGGCTAATTTGAGTCTTTAATTTGCAGCAACGAATAACAAATAAATTTCGCATGAAAAACATATTGAGAGGGCAGGTTGATAAAATTTGCCTGTATGTGCCTTCCCATTTGTGATATTTTGCCTAACACAAAAGCAGGCCAAAATTTAGAACACCAGCTTTCAAAAAGCGGCACTGCGCCCGCCGTGATTTATGGCGAGGCACAAGCTGCCGAATCCCCGGCAGACTTTATACATATAATGAAATTTGTGTTAAAAGAAATAATGGAATCAAGAGTTAGCCTTCGGATTATTTGCGAAAAACCTGTTATTACCAGCGAACTTGTATTGTCAATTTTGAGCGAGCGCAACGAGTTGATAGCAATATTTTTAAAAAGCATAGAAACTGCAAAAAGAACAATCAAGCGCCTGGATAAAACAAATACACATTCAATCAACAACCCTTTTCCTTTGATATCATTTGTTTAAGCCTGAAAATTTTTAGGTTTTTCTGCTTTATTGTTTCTTGTTCATTAGCCTCCTTACTTTTGTATCAAACAAAGCAATGCAGGACATAGAGCCATATTACAACTGGCGGCATTTATACGCAGCAGAAGAAGATGAGCGGTCGCCTTTTTACGGCCGTACTTATAATGAGTTTGAATTTACCCAAACCATTTACAATTATTATATACACCCACAATGGGATGATTTTGGCAGCCGGACAATGTATATGAAAATACTGTTTGTGGATTATGAACAGGGCTTTGCTATAATAGAATTGATTGGCGAATGGAACGATGCAATTGAGAACGATATTATGACTTTGCGGAGGGATATTACCGATGTGATGTTTAAAGAAGGCATTAAAAAATTTGTGCTGGTTGCTGAAAATGTCCTCAATTTTCACAGCAGCGACGATAGTTATTATGAAGAATGGCAGGAACAGCTGGAAGATGAAGGCGGCTGGGTGGTGATACTGGATATGCCCCAGCAAAGCCAGCACGACTTTAAGCGCTCAAGGCTTACCAACTATGTGGGCCTGCTCGATTTCCCCCAGTGGCGCACATTGAAGCCTGAGGTGGTTTTTCAGCAGGTTGATAATTGGGTATTGAGGCAACTGAAGTAGATGGGTATTGTATTTTGAACATAGGCCCCGGCAACGATACCAGTAAACAATTCAGCACAAAACAGTTAACAATACAATTCCTTCCTTACTTTTGCGGCATCTCGTAAACTAACTTGTTCAATACTTCCATAGGCAAAAAATTTACTATGGGGCTCACTGGTTTGTTTCTCATTTCTTTTTTGGTTATCCATTGCACTGTTAACTCAATGATATTTTTTAATGATGGCGGGGAGATGTTTAATTACTATGCCCATTTTATGAGCCATAATTATATTGTGAGGTTTTTGGAAATAGGTTTGTTTGCGGGCTTGCTTGCGCATATTTTCCAGGGGCTTATTTTATGGAAGCAAAACAAAGCGGCACGCCCTGTTGCATACGCTGCCAATGCCGCCAATACCAATAGTAAGTGGTATAGCCGCAGCATGGGTTTGCTTGGCACCTTGTTGTTATTGTTCCTGATTGTGCATGTGTCAAAGTTTTTTGTGAATACCAAAATTGCTTTGTACGCAGATGGCGGCGCCAACGACGCATCTTATAATTTATTTGAAGAAATGAAGGAGTATTTTCAACATAATTTGTGGGCTGTTGTTGTATATATTATCGGTGTGGTTGCATTGTTCTGGCATTTATTGCATGGTTTCCCTTCTGCATTTCAAACATTGGGATGGAACCATAAAAAATACACGCCAATCATAAAAGCAGCAGGTGTTTCTTTTACAGTAATTGTGTGTGTGCTGTTTGCTTTAATGCCAATAGCATTGCATTTAGGCTGGGTTGAATAAATAATCAAATCAATCATAATCTTACATCCTACATCATAAATCGTACATAATTTATGGCATTAGATTCAAAAATACCTGCTGGCGAAATGAGTGAAAAGTGGTCTGATTACAAAGGCCATGTTAACCTTGTAAACCCGGCCAACAAACGCAGGCTGGAAGTAATAGTAGTAGGCACAGGCCTTGCTGGTGCATCAGCGGCAGCTTCGCTTGGAGAGATGGGCTATAAGGTAAAAGCATTTTGTTTTCAGGACAGCCCACGCCGTGCCCACAGCATTGCTGCACAGGGAGGCATTAATGCGGCAAAGAATTACCAGAATGACGGCGACTCAGTTTTCCGTTTGTTTTATGATACAGTGAAAGGCGGCGACTACCGTGCAAGGGAAGCCAATGTTCACCGTTTGGCAGAAGTAAGCGCTGCTATCATTGACCAATGTGTGGCGCAGGGTGTTCCTTTTGCAAGGGAGTATGGTGGCTTATTGAGCAACAGGAGTTTTGGTGGCACACAGGTACAACGTACATTTTATGCTGCCGGGCAAACGGGCCAGCAGCTATTGTTAGGTGCCTACAGCGCTTTGGAAAGGCAGGTGGCTTTGGGGAATGTTACTCAATACTCAAGGCATGAAATGCTTGACATAGTAATGATTGATGGAAAGGCGAGGGGCATTATTGCAAGAAATTTAGTGACAGGCCAATTGGAGCGCCATTTCGGCCATGCTGTGCTGCTATGCACC
>CAYRRL010000335.1:0-1860 GCA_964426665.1 uncultured Ferruginibacter sp.
TGTTGCTGTGCCCCCGCCGGTAACGCCGCCATTTTGTGTGGCCCAGCCAACCGGCGCACATACATCTTGTGAAACACAATGTAATGATATGAGTAAAACAGTAAATAACAGGAGTGTTTTGATAAAGTACTTCATATACTAAGCAATGGCAACCGTGTTTGACAAGTTGTGTTTGGAAATAAATTTAGTTAATCCAAATGCAGGTTAGGCAAGCATTTAATTAGCCTGTAAGTTAAAAAAAATGGCAGCGGGTAAATTGGTTATTTATGCAAACGATGCCAGTATTTTTATACTGTTCTTAAAAGTGAAAAATAGGTAAAATGGCAGCAGCCAAAGCTCAAAATATCAGAAAAGTGAATGGCTTGATAAATGAGTTTTCCTGGCTAAGAATTTATTACCAGAAAATGGTGTATAAAGCCGCAATCACGCCGCAAACAATTAACACACCCACAGCAAAGGAAGGGTTCAGTTTAAACATGCTTCTTTCTATCTCCAGCCCTTTTGCTTTTACGCCTTTTTTATTTTCATACAAACTGATAAGCACCATGCCCAGCACGCAGATAGCAAACACAAACCCCATCCTGTCTAAAAACGGTATTTCATAAATGCCATCTGCATTTGCTTTTGCAAAATTAAATTGCTCCAGGAACTGGAGGTTCATTAAGCCCGGCAAAAATTTGAAAAACAGGGAAAAAGCAAAACCTCCTACTGTGGCAAACAAGGCAGCGTTGGAGGTGGTTTTCTTCCAGAAAAAGCCAAGAATAAACATGGCAAAAATGCCGGGGCTTACAAAACCTGTGTATTCCTGTATGTACTGAAAGCCGCCTTTTTTATCAATACCCATCAGCGGTGCTATAACCACTGCCACAAGCATGGCCACAATAACCGTAATTTTCCCTACCTGCACCATCTTCTTTTCATCTGCATCAGGGCGCAGTTTTTTCTTGTAAATATCCAGTGTGAAAATGGTGGATATACTGTTCGCCTTGCCTGCCAGCGATGCCACGATGGCGGCTGTTAGTGCTGCAAATGCCAATCCTTTTAAGCCGGCGGGCAGCAGGTTTAACAGTACGGGGTAAGCTTTGTCAGGGTTGATTTCGCCACCGGCTAACATTTCTGTTTGAAAATTACCCTGCTGGTGCAAAACATAGGCCGCTATGCCGGGCAGCACAACAATAACAGGCATGAGTAGCTTTAAAAAGGCAGCAAATAAAATTCCGCTCCTCGCAGTTTTTAAATCTGCCCCTAATGCCCGTTGGGTAATGTATTGGTTGCAGCCCCAGTAATTCAGGTTCACAATCCACATGCCGCCAATTAAAACCGTAAGCCCCGGCAAATCCATATAGTTGGCATTGTCTTTTTTAAATATCATGTGGAAATGATCGTTGGCCTGTTCGGTCATTATTTTAAAACCATTTACCACACCGGAGGTGCCAAATTTTTCCGATACTAAATTCAATGCCAGGTAAGTGGTTACCAGCCCGCCGAGGATTAAAAAGAAAACCTGTATTACATCTGTGTAGCCAATCACTTTCATGCCCCCAAGTGTAATAAAGATGGCGAAGATGGCAAGCACATACATGCACAATGTGGTATTGATTCCCGATATACTGTTAATTGCAAGTGCGCCAAGGTATAATATAGACGTAAGGTTTACCACTACATACAGCAGCAACCAGAAAACTGCCATGATCATTGCCACAGTGCCGTTATAACGCTGGTTGAGGAACTGGGGCATGGTATAAATTTTATTCTTCAGGTAAACAGGAATAAAAAAGACAGCCACCACCATCAGTGTAGCAGCTGCCATCCACTCGTAAGTGGAAATGGCCAGCCCCATTTTAAAACCGCTGCCGCTCA
>CAYRRL010000335.1:1960-4105 GCA_964426665.1 uncultured Ferruginibacter sp.
GCCATCCACTCGTAAGTGGAAATGGCCAGCCCCATTTTAAAACCGCTGCCGCTCATGCCAATAAACTGCTCCGCAGAAATATTAGAGGCAATAAGCGAAGCGCCGATAGCCCACCAGGTGAGTGAACCTTCCGCTAAAAAATAATCATGCGATGCAGAGACAGTTGCTTTCTTTTTGCGGCGGTATACCCAATAGCCATAACCGGCAACTACAACAAAATAAAAAAGGAATACCAGGTAATCTTTTGTTTGTAAACTATTCATACAGCGGTTTTATAAAATCAGCAAAGGTTAAATATAACGGTTTATTGTATTCTCAAAATATTCCTGTTTGCCGCTGAGTGTTTTTGGCTCGCCATTTTCAACAGCATAGGCCCTTAAATCTTCCAGTGATAATTCCCCTTCTTCAAATTCTTTTCCTTTGCCGCTGTCAAAAGAAGCATAACGCCCTGCTCTTATTTTTTTATAATCAGATTTTTGCAAAACTGCATCTGCGGTTATCAACGCCCTTGCAAATGCATCCATGCCACCGATATGGGCATAAAATAAATCAGCCGCATCGGTGCTGTTCCTTCTGATTTTTGCATCGAAGTTGATACCGCCACCGGCAAAACCGCCAGCTTCAATTATTATCAGCATGGCTTCTGTCAATTCATTAATGTTGTTTGGGAACTGGTCTGTGTCCCATCCATTCTGGTAATCGCCCCGGTTGGCATCCATGCTGCCCAGCAAACCTGCATCTGCAGCTACCTGTAATTCATGTGTAAAGGTGTGCCCGGCAAGCGTGGCATGGTTCACTTCAATATTGAGTTTAAAATCATTTAGTAAATCATACTGTCGCAAAAAACCGATTACGGTTTCACAATCATAATCATATTGGTGCTTGCTGGGCTCGCAAGGTTTCGGCTCTATAAAGAAAGTCCCTTTAAAACCATTGCGCCTTGCATAATCTTTAGCTGTATGCAGGAAAAGGGCCAGGTGCTCCTTTTCCTTTTTCATATTGGTATTCAGCAGGCTCATGTAACCTTCACGCCCACCCCAGAAAACATAGTTTTCGCCGCCAAGTGCTATCGTGGCGTCCAGCGCAGCTTTTACCTGCGCCCCTGCATGTGCCAGCACATGAAAATCAGGGTTGGTAGCAGCTCCATTCATATACCTTCTGTTGCTGAACAAGTTGGCAGTGCCCCATAGTAATTTTACGCCGCTTGCTTTCTGTTTTTCGTTGAAATAATCAGTGATGGCTTTTAACCTTTTATCATTTTCATTCACGTCATTTGTATAATCCACTGCATCCACATCATGGAAGCAATAGTATGGCAAGCCAAGCTTGGTAATAAATTCAAATGCAGCATCTGCTTTGTCTTTTGCCCTTGCGATGGCATCGCTTTTAGCATTCCACTCAAATAAATGCGTTGGTTCGCCAAACGGGTCGGCACCCTTGCCGCAGAAGCGGTGCCAGTAAGCACAGGCCAACCGGAGCCAGTCTTTCATTTTTTTGCCGGCTACTATTTTGTTTTCATCATACCAGCGGAATGCTAATGGGTTGTCTGTTTGCAAACCTTCAAATGGTATTTTGCCAATGCCTTTAAAAAATTCTGTTGGGCCTGTAACTACTGACATAACTGTTGTGTTTATTTATAAATTTTTTTATTGCGGGGATAAATGGCGTTGCAAAACCTCTTTCCATTTCATATACATTTCGTCATACAATGTTTTCATCTTTGGTTTTACAGAACGCACAGGCACAAATTTTCCGAAAGCCTGTTTGGCATCAGTATACAAGCCAGCGCCAATGCCTGCGCCCAATGCTGCGCCCACACTCCCATCGCAATTGTATAATTCTACCGGCACGCCTGTTGCATTTACAAAACTTTCAGTGAACACACCGCTTAAAAACATATTGGCGTGGCCAGCTTTTATTATTTGCGGTTCTGTTCCATTCTCCCTGATAATATCAAGCCCATACCTGAAAGCAAAGGCAATCCCCTCCTGCGCCGCCCGGTAAATATGTGCAGGGGTATGCACATTAAAATCAATATTGTGAATATGGCTTTGCACCATTTTATTTTGCAGCATCCTTTCTGCGCCATTGCCAAAAGGCAGTATTACCAACCCGTTGCTTCCTGGCGCTACTCCTGCAGCAAGT
>CAYRRL010000336.1:0-4098 GCA_964426665.1 uncultured Ferruginibacter sp.
GGAAAAGGCCTGTTGGGAAAAATAATAGGCGATATTGCTGAGGTGGTGGTTCCCGCCGGCACATTAAAGTTCAAAGTAGAAGATATTACTGCATAAATTTTTCAAACTGTTATTCCAGCCCTGGTGTTTTATCAGGGCTTTTTTTATTCCCCATCTACTATATCCCCATAATCAACAAACAATTCCTCCCCATTTTTTATCCCCCTTATTGTTTCAAAATACTCGCCATCGTTTACAGAAATAATATTAGGCGTATCAGAATGATTTAAAAATAAAGACAAATCCATCGTTTTAAAACCTTGCGCAGGCACAAAATAATTTTCGTTATCGTACAGGCAGTAATTCTGTACAATATCCCTGGCATGTTGAGGCAAAGCATCAACTTCGTTTCTTGGCACAGTTGACCATTCGCCCATTTCACTGCTGAATATTTCCCTGCACCCCTTAGGAATGTCCCTCACAGCAAATACGCCTATGCCATGTATGCCGCTGGGCTTTATCATAACCCATGTATTATTTGCCAGCTCATGTAGTAATTGCTCATTTGCCATTCTATCAATTTTACTTTTTCAAGATACCATGTTTTGTATTTTTACAAAAACAATTTGTATGACCATCTTTTCTAAAATAATCGCCGGGCAAATCCCGTCTTATAAAATTGCGGAAGACGAAAACTTTTTTGCCTTCCTCGATATTTTCCCATTAGTTGAAGGCCATGTGCTGGTGGTGCCAAAAAATGAAACGGACAAGTTCTTTGATTTAAGCGATGATTATTTGGGCAAGATGCTGTTGTTTGCAAAACCCATTGCCCGTGCCATCGAAAAAGTATTTGATTGCAACCGTTGCGGCATCAGCGTAGTTGGGTTGGAAGTGCCGCATGCACACATGCACCTTGTGCCTGTAAACAGCGCTGATGACCTGAATTTTACAAGGGGGAAATTAAAATTGGAAGCAGGCGATTTAAAAAAAATACAGCAAAAAATTATTGCTGCGTTGCCCTGAAAACCCACACAATCGTTTTTATTTAAAAGCCTGCAATGAAGCAATGTTTGCAAAACTGCCTTGCGATAAGAGAGTGCTGTTTTTTTTGCCCTTTATCAGCAATACAGAGCTAAGAACATTATCAAGTATCATGCTTGTTTCATCCCGGTAATTTACTTGTATGGGCTTGCTGTTGTATAACCATTCCCCCGTTTTTTCAAGGTGCTTTTCTTTCAGGCTTTTAATAACAAGAACTCCCAAATCTGCTGCGCCCGCTGCGTTGCAGTGCTGCTCATATTGTTGCTTCATTGGCACTACCATTAACTTTTTGCCCATATACAATGCTTCCGCAGGTGTTTCAAAACCAGCGCCGCATAATATGCCTTCGCAACCCGTAAAACTTTCTGTAAAAAATTTTGCATTCACCGGCTGCACAAGGCAATTTTTTTCTTTATAAAATTTTTTGGTGTGCTTTGAAAAAACCTGCCACTCCACATCTTTGAAATGAGAGAGGAAGGAAATTATTTTTTTATCGCTATAGGCAGGAAGATAAACTGTGTAGTGCCCCTTGTTGGCAATGGCCGCATTCCGTATTTCGCTTCTTATCACAGGTGTAAAAATATTATCCCCATATTTCCTGAAATGAAAACCAACGCCATCATTGCAGGGTGCATAATGCTTCAGCACCAATACGGCAAACGGGTCATACTTTGCAGGCCTTGGTGCATATTTATGCAGCACGGCAAACTGGTGGCTCAAGGAAACACAGGGTATATTTTTTCTTTTACAGGCCCAGGCGCTCACCGGCTCAAAATCATTTATTACTAAATCATACTCTTCAACAGGCAATGATTTTATTTCCCTCAAAAACCTCTTAGACTGTAACTGTTTGAAAGTTTTATAAAAATCAATGCCGCCTTTTTTCCCAAATACAAAGCTCAACCCTTTCAATTTATATTTCAACGGGAAGTTTACGCCCACATCTGCCTGTGTGCCGCTTAATAAAATGTCCACCTCGCATTTTTGTTGCAAAATGGGGATAATCTCATTAGCACGGCTTACATGGCCGTTGCCTGTTCCCTGTATTGCATAAAGTACTTTCATAATTATAGCTCTTTGTTTCTATTTACGCCTTTTGCCTTATTCCTTCTGCCTTTAAGATGCTTTTACAAAGTCCTCCATCATCATTTTAAATAGTTCCGTTGTCCGCATATAAGCTGCTTCATCATTATAATAAACGCTGCCTAACTCTGTTACCAATTCATCCTGCTGGTAATAATAAACAGACCATGCCCCGTTTTTATACTCTAATGCGCTAAGGTTTTCTATCCAGTCGCCGGAGTTGAGATAGTTTACTTTCCCTGCATTAGTTTTTATTGTTCTATTGCATGGCTGGTGGATATGGCCGCAGATTACATAGTCGTATCCTTTTTCAATCGCAATTTCAGCAGCGGTTTCTTCAAAGCTGTTGATATACTTAACGGCGCTTTTTACTGAGTTTTTTATTTTTTTAGAAAGGGAAATGCGCCCACGCCCAAATGCTTTGCTGATATAATTGATAAAAGCATTAATGGCAATCAGCGTATCATAACCCACAGCGCCCAGCTTGGCCAGCCATTTGCTGTATTTCATTGTTACGTCAAATACATCCCCATGGAATATCCAGCTCTTTTCATTGCTATCATGATGTATTACCAGTTTGTTTACAATATGAAAATCGCCTGCTGAAAAGTTTTCGAAGCGGCGCAGCATTTCATCGTGGTTGCCGGTAATGTAATACACTTTTACGCCACGGCTGAGCATGCTTGTTATTTGCTTTATTACCTGCATGTGCGCAGGCGGCCAGTATTTTTTGCTGAACTGCCAGATGTCGATAATGTCGCCGTTTAAAACGAGGATTGCAGGGTCAATCGTAGAAAGGTAACGGGATAATTCGTTTGCCCTGCAGCCAAATGTGCCAAGGTGCACATCTGAAATAACAGCAACATCTAGTTTGCGTTTTTCCAATGCTGTGGTTTAATGCAAAATTCAGCGTTGCATGTTGCGTAATTGTAACGCAGAGGTTAAGAAAACTTAAACAAATATCCCAGCCACGAATGGCACTAATTAACCCGAACGAATATTATAGCAACTATAAGGAAGTGTTTTATTTCAAATCATTCAATAAAAAATTGCGCCACCAGTAGCCAGAATTTTTTATTGTACGCAATTGTGTTTTAAAATCAACATGCACCAGCCCAAACCTTGCATTGTAGCCTTCGCTCCATTCAAAGTTGTCAGTAAGTGTCCATGCCAAATAGCCGGTAACATTTATGCCTTTGCGTTTTGCTTTCAGCATGGCTTCCAAATATTCCTTGAAGTAATCAATACGCTGCTCATCATTGACAACTCCATTTGCAAGCTTGTCTTTAAAACAAGCGCCGCTTTCAGTAACAATAATTTCCTTTATGCCGCCATACAACCAAAACCTGCGTAGCACCCTGTAAAAACTATCACCATTTATTTCCCAGCCCATAGCAGTGTGAGGCACTTTTCTTTTGGCAGCTTTTACTTCGCTTGCATACACAAGCGGTATTAAGGGGTTGTGTTTTATTGTAACTGGAAAATAGTTTTGTATACCGATAAAGTCAAAATCAAAACTCAATTTATCTGTGTATTTCCATGCTTTATTGTGCATGTGCAGTTTTTCGGTGAGCCAAAAGCCTTCAATATGTGGGTAGCCACGCCCAAGCGCAGGCTCAACAAACAAGCGGTTTAGCAACAAATCAATTTTTTCTGCGGCTGCTTTGTCTTCCCTTCCGCCGGTAAAAGGCATTACTTCGCTGCATGAAAACGCCGTGCCAATTTTTGCTTTTCGTATTTTGCTTCTTAACAGCCTGCCGCCTTCTGCCTGCGCCAATGCTGCATTATGTATGGCTGATAAAAAAAGCGATATATCCCTTTTGCCAGGCGCATGTTTGCCCAGCATATAACCAAGGCTTGTAAAACCTGCAGGTTCATTCAAAACTATCCAGTTTTTTACTTTGCTGCCATATTCATCAGCACAAACCGACACATAGCGGGCAAAATGTTTTTGTATATGATAGCCGGCCCAACCGCCTTCTTTTTTCAAGCGCC
>CAYRRL010000337.1:0-4098 GCA_964426665.1 uncultured Ferruginibacter sp.
GCTTACCGGCATGGAGATTGAAAAAATCCGCCAGGAACATGCAGAGATAATGAAATTGATAGAGCATTTGGAAGCAATACTGGCAAATGAAGGGATGCGTTTTGATATCATTAAAAACGAATTGATTGAAGTAAAAACAAAATTTGCTGATGAGCGCAAGAGCGAAATTGTGTATGTGGGCGATGAAATAAACATGCTTGATTTGATTGAAGAGGAAGATGTGGTGGTAACCATTTCACATTTAGGTTATATAAAGCGTACATCTGCTGATGAATACAGGCAGCAGCGCCGCGGCGGCCGCGGTGCTAAAGGCAGCAGCACAAGGAACGAGGATTATATTGAGCATTTGTTTGTGGCCTCAACACACCATACGCTCATGTTCTTTACAGAAAAAGGAAGGTGTTTTTGGCTGAAAGTGTATGAAATACCTGAAGGCGATAAAACAAGCAAAGGCAGGGCGATGCAGAACCTGATACAAATACCGCCGGATGATAAAGTAAGGGCAATAATTGATGTGAAGAATTTTGATGACGAAGAATATGTGAATAATCATTACATCGTATTGTGCACCAAAAGAGGCATCATCAAAAAAACAGACCTGAAAGATTTCAGCCGCCCAAGGCAGACTGGTATCAATGCTATTAACATTTTGGAAGGCGACCAGTTGATTGAGGCAAGGCTCACCGATGGCAACTCAGAAATTATGATGGCTGTTAAAAGCGGGCGTGCTATCCGTTTCCCAGAGGAGAAAGTACGCTCTACAGGCCGTGGCGGCATAGGCGTAGCTGGCGTGGAAGTGGATGATGAAAATGATGAAGTAGTAGGCATGGTGTGTGTGAACAGGGAAGACAAAACCAAAACTATTTTGGTGGTGAGCGAAAAAGGTTATGGCAAACGCACATTCTTGGATGACCCTGAAACAGGCGAGCCAAACTACCGCATCACCAACCGTGGCGGCAAAGGCGTACGCACCATTAATGTAACAGATAAAACAGGTTCATTGGTAGGCTTGCTTGACGTATCAGAAAAAGAAGACCTGATGATAACCTGTGTTAGCGGCATAACCATTAGAATGAAAGTAAAAGATGTAAGCGAACAGGGCAGGGCTACACAAGGCGTAAAATTGATACGCATTGATGAAGGCGATGCTATTGCAGCTATCACCAAGCTGGATGAACAGGAAGAAGAAGCCAATGGCGATGAAAATGCGCCTGCAGATAACAATGAGCAGGCAACGGGTGAAAACGAAGCGCCTGCAACTGAATAATTTTTTAACTATGTTAAATGGGTTGCTTTCTTTGCAACCCATTTTAATTTTAAATAGCTGGTACTTTGAACTGGAAAAAAATATCTTCTGAATATATTTCGCAGCACCAATATTTTACTGCAAGAAAAGACAAATGCCAAATGCCGGATGGCAAGATTGTGGAAGAATATTTTGTAGTGGAACTTCCCACAAGCGTATGTGCATTGGCAATTACGGAAGACAACAAAGCAGTATTGGTAAAGCAGTACCGCTATGCCATAGAAGAAACGATTCTTGAAATCCCGGGTGGCTTTATAGATAAAGGGGAAGACCCAAAGGTTGCCGTGGGCAGGGAACTGCTGGAAGAGACAGGGTATCACTTTCCTGAAGTTGAATATGTAGGCAAAATAGCTGCCAACCCCGGCTTGCTTGACAACTACACCCACCTGTATTTAGCAACCGGCGGAAAAAAAATAAAAGACCAGGAACTTGACCACAATGAAGACCTGGAAGTAATGTTATTGCCAATTGAGGAAGTAAGGGCAATGCTTCACCGGAATGAATTTGTACAGGCATTGCACACCTGCTGCATGTTGTATGCTTTTCAAAAATTAGACGAAAAGAAATAGCATTTATTTATCGAAACCGTTGGTGTAGCCAAGCATTTGCACATTCTTCACGCTTTCCATTACTATATCGTCCTGGTATTCTTTGTAGGCTTCGAGTTTGCCTGCAATAGATGTATCATGCAATGCCAAAATTTGTGCAGCCAGAATGCCTGCATTTTTTGCGCCGTTTAAAGCTACTGTTGCTACAGGCACGCCGTAGGGCATTTGCAATATCGACAACACACTGTCCCATCCATCAATAGAGTTGGAAGATTTTACCGGCACGCCAATTACCGGCAATATAGTTTGTGCTGCCACCATGCCCGGCAAATGCGCTGCGCCGCCTGCGCCTGCAATTATCACTTTAAGGCCACGCTCTTTTGCTTTGCTTGCATATTCTTTAAGCCTGTTGGGTGTACGGTGTGCTGAAACAATTGTAAGTTCCGGTTCCACTTCAAACTGGCGCAGCATTTCAGCAGCGCCTTTCATTACTTCCAAATCGCTTTCGCTTCCCATAATAATTCCAACTAATGTTGCCATGTATATAAAATTTTGGCACAAAGAAAAGGCAAAACGGGGAATTAAAAACAAGGCTTTGTTTTTTTGGCTTTTGCAATGTTCCCAGGCAAACTAACAATGTGGCGTTATTGTTTTTGCAAACAATTAGCCGGCAGTTTACCCTGCAATTACTTTAAGGGTATTTTTTATCCTGTTTGCCTGGTGCAGCAACTCCTGCTTTTCGTTGCTGAGTATTGTTACATGCCCCATTTTTCTTCCGGGCTTTGTTTGTTGCTTGCCATAAATGTGCACAAAGGCATTGGGTATCTGCAATACTTCTTCTAGCCCATTGTATACAGCGTTGCCGTTATGCCCGCTTTCGCCTAAAATATTTACAATGGCAGCCGGCAAAATGCAATCAGTGTTCCCTAATGGGTAACCCAGCATAACCCTCCACAGCATATCAAACTGCGAAGAATAATTGGCTTCAATTGTATGGTGGCCGCTGTTATGCACCCGTGGCGCTGTTTCGTTTACATACACTTCGCCTGCTTTGTCAATAAATAATTCAACTGCAAATATGCCGGGGCTTTTTAATGCCTTTACTACGGCTATAGCTATGGCTTCGGCACGCCATAAAACTTTTTCGGGCAATTCAGCAGGGCTTATCTGATGGCTCAATAAATTCAAATCTGCATCAAATACCATGTCAACCGGCGGGTACAAAACTGTTTCCCCGTTATTGTCAACAGCCACCATCATAGCTATTTCTTTTTCTATTGCCACCATTTTTTCTAACACTGCAGGGGCACTGAAGCCTTTAGGAAAATCTTCTTTTGTTTTTATGGCCTGCACGCCTTTGCCATCGTAGCCGCCTTCGCCAATTTTATGCACTGCAGGCAAAAAGTTTTCCTGTAGGTTTAATTCATCCAGGTTGTTTGTAATAATAAATTCGCTGGTTGGTATTTGGTTGGTTTGGTAAAATTGTTTTTGTAAAATTTTGTTCTTGATGGTTTTTAATGCTGCTGGTTTTGGGTACACTTTTACGCCTTCGCTCTCCAATTTTTCTAACGCATCTGCATTTACACTTTCTATTTCAATTGTTATGGCGCCTAATCCTTTACCGAAATTATAAACATCATTGTAGTTAGTAATATCGCCTTTGGTAAAATGATGGCATAAATGTGCAGCAGGGCATTCCGCATCATTCTCCATTACAAAAGTTTCAACAGGGTAATTAGCTGCGGCCTGCAATAACATCCTGCCCAATTGGCCGCCGCCGAGTATGCCTATTTTTTTCATAGGGCAAATATAGAGTGGCGGCAAAGAATAAAATACCTTGCAGATTAAAAGTTTATTTTACTTTTGCCCTGCGATGCAGCCAGACTATGCCCACAAAATATTTAGCGATAAAAGAGTAAATTACTCTTTGCTCATGCTGGCGCTTGCCATGGGTTCGGCAGCCTGATTATTTTGCTCAATGCTGAACAGCATTTTCTCCTTTTCAAATATTTGTTTTAATCTCTTCTAAAAATATTTTCATGGAAACAATTACTACAAAACCTCAAAATACTTCCGTTGCGCAAGAAGATTTCCTCCCTTTGCACGGCACAGACTACGTAGAATTTTATGTTGGCAATGCCAAGCAGGCAGCACATTTTTATAAAACAGCATTTGGCTTTCAGTCCCTGGCTTATGCAGGCCCGGAAACAGGCAGGAAAGACAAAGTAAGTTATGTTATCAGGC
>CAYRRL010000338.1:0-4083 GCA_964426665.1 uncultured Ferruginibacter sp.
AGACGATGTGTTTCAGGAAGGCCTGATAAGGCTTTACCGGAACCTTAATAAATACCAGGGCACCGGCTCTTTCGAAGGGTGGGCCAGAAGGATTTTTGTGAATAGCTGCCTGGATTACCTTAAAACAAAGCAAAGATTATTATACGCAGAACTGTCTGACAATACTGACGTACCAACAAGCGAGCTTAACGGCATAGACAGGCTTACCCAATCTGACCTCGTAAAAGTTATCCAGGAGTTACCAAGCGGTTACAGGCTTATAGTAAACCTCTATTTGGTGGAAGGCTATACGCACAAAGAGATAGGCGAAATGCTGGGTATTTCCGAAGGCACCAGCAAATCACAGCTTAGCAGGGCAAAAGCAGCCCTGCAAAAAAACATTTTGGCATTAAATGGCTGACAACAGCAGCAACATATTGAAACAATTGCAGGATTACGAAGCTACGCCACCTGCCGATGCTTTTGAAAAAGCATGGGGCGCTGTTTTGCTGCAACATAAAGATAAAGCCCCGGCCAGCAGCACAAATGTTTTTCAGCAATTGCAGGATTATAATATGCAGGCGCCTACATTAGATTTCAAAAAAATTACTTCAACAGAAAAAACTGCTCCAGTAAAAGTTATACCATCACAAAAACAAATTTTATTGAGGGTTGCAGCAGTATTGCTTTTAGTGGCAGCCTGCAGTGCCGGGTATTGGGTGTTTTTTAAACAACAAAATAATCCGGAGGAATATACTTTATCGCCTAATAATAAACCGGATACACCTGTTATAGCTGTGGCAAAAAATGAATTCCCAGATAAAACATCTAATGAAGCTGGAGTAAGCACACCTTCAAAACAAAACAATCACAAAACTGCTGCTGCAATACCAAATATTGAAAGCAGCAAAACAAAAAAAACAATAAGCAAAGGCATACAATACAGCAGGGGCGGCAGCATGGGTTTTTACAACAACGATATTTTGTTTACGCTGGTCAACTACAAAGAATACGGCAGGGAAAAAGTATTCAAAAAAGCGCTGGCTGATAAAACAATAACCCTTAACAAGTATTCTTATATCAATATCTCAGACAGGATGACTGCCATGCTGCAGGACCTGTACCTTACCAAAAAGAATGGCAAGGCAAGCAGGAAAGCAAAAAAAACAAAAAGGAAGTTTGAGAAATGGCGCAAGAAAGACGAAAAATTTTTTGATAAAAAAATAAAGAAAAACCCGGCAGACATAATTGACCTGACGGATTTTTTGATGGATAACTGACAGGCACAGATTTTTTTGATTGGACTGATTACACGAATTGAAGCAAGGAGGCTTTACCGCATCATTTTTAATCCTGTAATAAAAAGAAACAACTGCAAAAACTTGTATGCATAGAAAATTGCCTTTGCTTTTATTGTTTTTTGCCGGGCAGTGCCTGCCTGCCAAAATCTTTGCACAGCAAAACCACAACCTTACCATCGTATATGATATTGCTGTAAATAAAACAAATAAATCAAGCGGCATAGAAGAAACGTACAATGGCGGTACCAAAGCAGTTTTTATCAGCAGCAAAAAAGCAAGGGTACGGCTTGTGTCGATGATGAGGGTGCAGAGTATTTTTTTTGAGTATGATAGCGCCACGCTTAAACAAGCAGTGCTGGTAAAAGAATCAGGCACTTCAAAATACCGCAGCAATTTATCTGCTTCCGATTGGAAAGATTACAACAATAAATATGAAGGCGCAGCCTGCGAAATAAAAAACGATTCTCTGGATATTGCCGGCTACAAATGCAGGAGAGCTGTCATCAATTTATCTTCTGGCGACAGCATTGAAGCTTACTATACAGATAGCATTAAGGCAATAAACAATTTTATAGAGCCTGCATTCAGTTGCATACCAGGCGGCACCGTTTTGCAATATTCAGTACAGGCAGAACGGGGCACAGTTACGTTCAGGGCATCGCAGGTAAGCAGGGCCATTATAGAAAAGGATATTTTTGCAATACCACGTACAGGCGTGCAGGCCAGAAAATACGCCGCTGCAAAAAAGAAAGAAGAATAAGTTACCTTATTGTAAGCTTCATCCCCCTGCGCTTTAACCCCCCCGCCCCCATAGACAGTTTGCTGCGTTTTAACAATGAAAGGAAAAAGCCGCCAACCACCAGCATATCAGTGCCGCTTTTATATTCCTTAATGGCAATAATGCCATTGTTCCTTTTTGTAGCAAGGTTGTCAATAGCATCCACCACATCTTCGCCGCCCTTTTTCCATTTCCAGTGCAGTGAAAAAAAGCTGTTTGTGTACCATGTAAATTCGTCGCCGCCTTTAAGCACCAGCTTTACTGTTGAAAACACAGAAGATATAAAGGGCATTTTAATTACGCCTATAGCTTCCCCGGTAATAGCATCAGAAATGTCAATGTTCTTTTGCAAAATGCTGTGCTTGGAGAAAGAGTACATCCTTTCGTTGATAGTAGCATGCACAGGCCAGCGGCTGCCTGTAGGCCTGTGAATGATGGCAATAAGCCTGTCATTAAAGTAAAGGGAAAAAGAGTTATCGGCATGCAGCAAATGGTAATGCCAGGAATGATTGAATTTTTTTTCCATAAATAAAGGCGCAAATTAAAAGACA
Source organism: uncultured Ferruginibacter sp. (assembly GCA_964426665.1). Classification (GTDB taxonomy): domain Bacteria; phylum Bacteroidota; class Bacteroidia; order Chitinophagales; family Chitinophagaceae; genus Ferruginibacter. The sequence continues at coordinate 2,610 of CAYRRL010000338.1, forward strand.
CAGGCAAGCCTGTTATAATCCGTTTTAAAACTAAGCAAACCCTGAGCATGCAAGATTGTTTTTTGCAAAAAAGGGTTGCGTTGAAAAAAAGCATCATTTTTTTTCTGTCGCCTTTTTCACAATCAGGTAAGCAACAGAAAGCAACAGGCAAACGGCTCCCGTGCCCCACCATAATACATCATATCCTTTATGCTCTGCAATTTGCCCGCTTGTAAATGGCCCTACCACCTGTGCCATTGACCATGCCATGGTATATAAACCAGCATATTGGCCCCTGTTAGCGGGTTGCGTCCTTCTTATCCAGTAAGAATTCATAAAAGGCATGCTCAGCATTTCGCCGAGGGTAACCACCACCGACGAAAGAATAGCCATTGAATGAAAGCCAACAATACCAAAATTGAGCATGGCATAAGAAAGCCCCACCAAAAACACACCGATAGTAATGTATTGCAAGTAAGGCCGCCTGCCCTCAAGCCTGTAAACCAGCACCATTTCGAACAATGCAATAAGAAGCCCATTAAGCGCCATTGTAAAACCAATGAATGGGTCCGGCAAATGCCATTGCTCCTTAAAGAAAACAGGGAGTATGGTGAACAACTGGAAAAAGCAAATGGCAAATACTATTTGCAGCAATACAAAGAATAAATACAAACGGTCTTTGTAAACAGACGGAGCGGCTTCTCTGGCAATAATTTGTTTCTGCTTTGTGGCTTCATTTTTTGAAGGCGACAAAACATTATACAACAATACTGCCCCGGCAATATTTGTAAGCCCATCCACCCAAAACAACAACTCATAGTTATACGCCGCCACAAAACCACCTAAAGTGCCGCCAACAGCCCAGCCCAAATTTATCGCTAATCTGTTAAGCGAATAAGAACGTGTACGGTTTTCCTCTTTGCTGTAATGTGCAATAGCAACTGCATTGGCCGGGCGGAATGCCTCATTAACCATGCTAAGAAAAAAGGAAGCGGTACAAATAGCTGTATAGCTTTTCATTTGCCCTAATACTATAAACATAACCCCTCCGCCTGCCAACGTACACAATTGCACATAGTAAAAACCGATTTTGTCTGTGATTCTCCCTCCCAATAATGCCCCGGCTACCGAGCCCAGACCAAACAGGCTCATTACAAAAGCGGCTTTGCCGATGCCTACTCTAAAATGCTGTGTCATATACATCGTCATAAACGGCACCACCATTGTGCCGCTTCTGTTGATGAGCATTACAAGTGACAGCCACCAGGTGCTTCTAGAAAGCCCTGCATAAGCGTCTTCATATAATTTTTTGGTGGAAGCAATCATGGCGGCAGTAAAGATATTTTATTGCAGCCTGCTTTTGTTGAAAAAATAAAAGGGCACAGTAAACTGAAAAATGCTGCTTCGATTCCTTATAGAAAAAATCCCCTGTAGAAACAGGGGAAGTTTAACGATTGCTTGCCATATGAAAAAGGTAAAATAATTTTTCAAAGCT
>CAYRRL010000339.1:0-4082 GCA_964426665.1 uncultured Ferruginibacter sp.
ATAGCTGATTAAAATTTTATCCAGTAACATTAAAAAATAGCAAAATGAAAAATGTAGGTTTATTAATTGTTCTTGGCATTTTACTAATTGTTGGCTTTATGGGCTGCAATGGTTACAATGGCCTTGTAAAAGAAGATGAAAGCGTAAAGAAAGCTTGGAACAACGTACAGACAGAATACCAAAACAGGAATGACCTTGTAGGCAACCTCGTTAACACAGTAAAAGGCGCTGCTAACTTTGAGCAGGAAACCCTTACCAAGTTGGTAGAAGCAAGGGCAAAAGCCACTTCAGTAAACATCAATGCAGAAAACCTTACGCCTGAAAATGTAGCCAAGTTCCAGGAAGCGCAGGGGCAAATGACAGGCGCATTAAGCCGTTTGCTGGCTGTAGTTGAAAACTACCCCGACTTAAAAGCCAACCAAAACTTTACCCAACTGCAAGGCCAGTTGGAAAGCATTGAGAACAATATCAAAAACTCAAGGAAAACTTTTAACGAAGCCATAAACAGCTACAACACCAAAGTAAGATCGTTCCCAATGAATATCTTGGGCGGCATGTTTGGCTTCCATGCAAAAGAAGGCTTTAAAGCAGACCAGGGTTCAGAAAAAGCACCTACTGTAGATTTTTCTAAATAATTTTTCTGATGAATAAGAAAACGCTTGCCATCGGGGGCATCATCCTGTTGATTGTGGCATGGGTGGCTGTTACTTTCAATTCGTTGGTGAAAAAAGACGAGAAAGTAAAGCTGCAATGGAACGAAGTGCAAAATGCTTACCAGCGCAGGATGAGCCTTATACCCAATTTAGTGAACATTGTAAAAGGCCAGGCAGATTTTGAGCAAAGCACATTAGAAAAAATTGCTGAAGCAAGAGCGAAAGTCACTTCAGTAAATGTGGAGAATATTTCTGCCGTAAATTACAACCAGCAACAGGCGGCGCAAGGTGAATTAGCCGATGCTGCCAATCGCCTGGTGATAGCCATTGAAAAATACCCAAGCCTCAAAGGCACTGATGCATTCAGGGGCTTACAGGTACAATTAGAAGGAACTGAGCGAAGAATAAAAGTAGCGAGGAAAGATTTTAATGCTGCCATTGAAAATTACAACAGCTCCGTAAGAGGCTTCCCGGTAAAATTGGTGGCAGGGATATTTGGCTTTCCGCCAAAAGAGGGTTTTCAATCAGATGCCGGCGCAGAAAAACCGGTGGAAATAAAATTTAACTAAGTGGGTATCTTTTCTTTCTTTCAAAAAAAGCCAAAGCAATTTTTTTCTGCTGAAGAACAGCGGCAGATAGTGGATGCCATACGCCAGGCTGAAAAAGCCACCAGCGGCGAAATAAGGATTTATGTAGAAAGCAAAAACCCTTTTGTTGACCCGCTGGACAGGGCGAAAGAAATTTTCTTCAATTTAAAAATGCAGGAAACCGATCACCGCAATGGCGTGCTGTTGTACATGGCAATGGATCACCATGAATTGGCGCTGTTTGCTGATGAAGGCATTTATCAAAAAGCAGGCGCAGAATACTGGAACAATGAAGTAAAGCAAATGGTTGCCGGTTTTACAAGAGACAATATTGGCGACAGTATCGAACGCTGTATTTTACATATTGGGCAAACACTGAAAGAAAAGTTCCCTTACGAAGCTACTACCGATAAAAACGAATTACCAGACGATATTGTATTTGGAAAATAATTTCACCATACATAAATGCTTTTATACAGCATGCAGCAAACTATTTGCAGCGTTGCTGTTTTTATTGTTGCCCCTTACTGTTTTCCCCCAATCAAATTTTGATGCCGAAAGTTTATTGAAACCTCAAAGCGGCAAACAACAATTGGTGAACGATTATGCCAATGTGCTTACACCATCGCAAAAACAGGCGCTTGAAGAAAAGCTGGTACAATTTGACGACAGTACTTCCACGCAAATTGCAGTAGTGATTATACCAAACCTTGGCGGCTATGAAGTGTCTGACTATGCTGTTCAATTGGGCAGGGCATGGGGCGTGGGCGGAAAAGAGTTTAACAATGGCGTGGTGCTTTTGATTTCAAAAGAAGACCGCAAGCTGAATATATCAACGGGCTATGGGGTGGAAGGCGCTTTGCCTGATGTAACGGCAAGCCATATAATAAGAGACCTGATTGTGCCAAGCTTTAAAGGCAACGATTACTATGGCGGCATCGACCGTGGCGTGGACGCAATTATAAAAGCAGTGCAGGGGGAGTACAAAGCACCCGAAGGCTACCACAAACAAAAAGGCGTTTCCGTTGGCACAATACTTTTTCTTGTCATTTTAATAATTGTGCTGCTTTCTATTTTCAAAAATAATGGCGGTGGCGGCACCTTCATGAGCCGGCGTGGCTACCGTGGCTTCAATGGGCCATTCATTTTCCCTACAGGCGGTGGCGGCTGGGGCGGTGGCGGCAGAAGTTCTGGCGGGGGATTCGGCGGTTTCGGTGGCGGCAGCTTTGGAGGCGGCGGGGCAAGTGGCAGCTGGTGACGGCCTTAAAAGTTTTGAGTTATTATATCAATAAACAATCCCGGCAAACGCCGGGATTGTTTTATTTCGGTTTCTTATATACAATCTTTTCCATTTTGCTAATCCTGGTCAGCACATTTTCTAATTGCACGGGGTATTGCTTGTCTTTAATAATGTATTCAAAAGCGCCATGCTGCAATGAGAACAAACATTCAAGTGTGCCGCTTGGCCCTGTGATAAAAATAATGTAAGCTTCCGGGATTGTTTTTTTAATGGCGCTTACAATCTTCAACCCTTTTTCGGGGTTGGTACGGTAATCAAGAAATATCACCTGTGGCTTTTCATCAAACCTGCTTACGCATTGCGCTATACTGCTGAACGAAACAAAATTGCTGCATTTCATATTGCGGAAATGCTGTTCATAAATGGCGAGGCTGAACATATCTTCATCCACCAAAAATATCTTTATTGGATAACCCTCCTGCATAAAAACTATTTGGCAGGCAGATAACCATTGTTGTGCCAGCCTGCAAATGCAACACAGTCAAGGGTTTTAAATACAGCGCTCAAAAAAATGTCCGGAAAAAACACATTTTTTCCATTTAGCGGAAAGCAACAGTGCTTGTATTGGCAAAAACAAGTAGGTTTGGCAAACAAACATTGCCTTATGACCAAATCAGAAATAAAATTTTTGGAAGGGCCGCAAAGCCGTTGGAATGAATTCAAATTTTCGATAGAAGTATTGCTTGAATTTATCAAAGGCTTCAGGAAGCTGCACTTTGTAGGCCCATGCGTTACTATATTCGGCTCGGCCCGTTTTAAAGACGGCCACCCATACTACGATGTAACTGAAGAACTGTCGGGAAAGATTGCACAGCTTGGTTTCACCATCATGACTGGCGGCGGCCCCGGCATTATGGAAGCGGCCAATAAAGGCGCAAAAGCCGTTGGCGGCAGAAGCGTTGGCTGCAATATCATTTTGCCCCATGAGCAAGTCCCCAACAAATACCTTGACAAATGGGTGAACATAAAATTCTTTTTCGTACGCAAAACATTATTGATAAAATACTCTTATGCTTTTGTGGCAATGCCCGGTGGCTTTGGTACACTGGATGAGTATTTTGAAGCGATGACTTTGATACAAACAAAAATGATAGAGCAATTCCCCATCGTGATTTTTGACAAGGCATTCCACAAAAATTTAATTGAGCACATTGAACTGATGAAAGCCAAAGGAACCATTTCGCCGGAGGACGAAAAATTATTTTTGATAACCGATTCTGTTGAAGAAGCTGTAAAGTTTATTCAGGAAAATACAATTGCCAAATTCAAACTGCAGCCTGAAAGCCCCAGGAAAAAATGGAAATGGCTGCTTGAGGGTTGATTCATACAGGAGTTTTCACTTCTTCCCATAAATGCCTTACCAGGCCATCAGCAAGGCCAATTTTAGGCACATAAATTTCCTGTGCATTTGCCCAACGCATTGTGTTGATGTAAATTAATAAAGCCGGCACAATCACATCTGCACGGTCTTCCCGAAGGGAATATTTTACAATGCGTTCTGCCAGCGGCACGCTGCCCAATTCTTTGTAATAGTCTTTCAGC
>CAYRRL010000340.1:0-4074 GCA_964426665.1 uncultured Ferruginibacter sp.
TTACTCTCTTGCCACCCAATTGCAAAATGTATTGGGCAGGTTCATACAAACTATTTGTATGCGCCGGAAAATGGCGCCTGTTGAATTTTTCTTCAAATATTTTGGAGAGTTCGGGGAATGAGTGCATATAGTTAATTGAAAATTGAAAATGGAAATGAAACCATTATTCAATCACGCTATTTCTTTTTGTTTTTTGCTTTTTGATTTTTTTCTTTTGCCTTCGCTTCTTCCTGCACCCAATGCAAGTCCAACTGCCGCTTATCTAAATTAGCAGCCACCACTTTTACTTTAACCGCATCCCCCATTCTAAATTTTTTCCCGCTGCGCATGCCCACCAGTGCATAATCAGCTTCATCTAGCCTGAAGTCATCATATTCGCTCAAATCGTCACGTACCGAAACCAGCCCTTCGCATTTGTGCAAAACTGTTTCTGCAAAAAAACCAAAACTTGCTACGCCACTAATCACCGCATCAAACTCTTCGCCGATATAATCCTGCATAAACTCCACCTGCTTATATTTATTCGAAGCCCTTTCTGTTTCCATTGCCTTCCGTTCCCTTTCGCTGCAGTGCTTGCATTTTTCTTCCATCTTTTTGTCCACTTCCACATTTTTATCAAGGCATTGCTGCAGCACACGGTGCACAATCACATCGGGGTAGCGGCGTATTGGCGAAGTAAAATGGCAATAATGCTCAAAACCCAAACCATAATGGCCTATGTTTTCTGAAGTATAAATGGCTTTTGCCATTGTGCGTATGCCCAGTTGCTCCAGCACGTGTTGTTCTGGTTTGCCATTTACTTCTTTGAGTAAATTATTAAACGAACTGGCTACTGCGGCTTCATCATGTATATCGAATTTATAGCCGAACTTTTTTGCAAAAGCTGCAAACGGCTTCAGCTTTTCATCATCTGGCGTATCATGTATGCGGTAAGGGAAAGGCACCGGTTCTTTGTTGATTTTTATTTTTGAAACATATTCTGCCACTGCCCTGTTGGCGAGCAACATAAACTCTTCAATCAACTGGTGCGACTCTTTGCTTTCCTTAATAACAATGCCGATGGGTTTTGCATTTTCATCCAGCTTAAACCTTACTTCCTGCGATGAAAAATTAATAGCGCCATTGTCAAAACGCTGCCTGCGGAATTGCTGTGCCAAATCGTTCAGCAATAAAACAGCCTTAAAATATTCACCTTCTTTTTTCTCAATAATATCCTGCACATCTTCATACGTAAAGCGGTGGTTGCTGTGGATGATGGTGCGCCCAATCCATTTGCTTTTTATTTCAGCCCTGTTGGTTATTTGAAACACGGCGGAGAAAGTATATTTGTCCTCATGCGGCCTAAGCGAACACAATTCATTGCTTATTTTTTCCGGCAGCATTGGGTTCACCCTGTCTGGCAAATACACGCTCGTTGCCCTTTCATAAGCAGATTTATCCAAAGCGCTGCCGGGTTTTACAAAATGGCTCACATCGGCTATATGCACGCCTATTTCGTAGCAGCCATTGTCTAAGTTCCTGATGGAGACTGCATCATCAAAATCTTTTGCATCCACCGGGTCTATGGTAAACGTTAGTATGTCACGGAAATCCTTTCTTTTCCGTTCCTCCTCCCTTGTTATATGGCCGCTGAGCTGTGCTGTTTCTGCCATCACGTCTTTTTCAAACGACAAAGGGAAGCCTGCTTCCAGCAGCATTTCCTTCATTGCCATATCACTTAAATCACTGGCCTGCAATATGCTTGTTACCTCGCCTTCAGGTTTCCTGTCTGTTTTGCCCCATTTCACCAATTTAACCACTACACGCTGGCCGTCTTTAGCACCGTTCAGCTTTTCCCATGGCACATAAAAATCCGGTATTGGTTTTTCTGAAGCCGGTATAAAGAAAGCCACATTGTTCCTTACCTGCATGTTGCCGATAAAGGTTGATTGCTTCCTTTCTACCACCTCAGTTATTACGCCTTCTGCCCTTTTGCCGCTGCTCTCCTTTTTTACCTGCACCTTCACTATATCGCCGTGCAATGCCCGGTTAAAATCGTTTGGCCGTACTACTATATCCCTGTCCATGCCTTCCACTATTACAAACCCTAAACCGCCTTTTGAAATATCCAATTGGCCCTGCAGCGACTGCGCCTGGGCTGCTTTTTTAGCCCCGCTTTTTTTCTCTTTTCCCATTTTTTTTATAAACAATGAGCTGTGCCCATCATTAAGTATTGCGCCCTTTAGGGGCTTTGTTTAAAGTTTGAGTATATCTTTTGTTTGAAGCCAATGGCTGCAATATTATTTTTACAAAATTGCTACATATTATTTTCAACAAACGCAATGTAGAACAAAAATCCTGCATTGGCATAAAACAGCGATAGTGCAGGGCTACCTCCAACCACAAAAAAAGTTAATCACCAAAACCATCTGGCAGCTTTCCTTTGTAAGCCTGTTTACTGATATGGCCGGCGAAATGCTGTACCCGGTTACGCCGTTGTATTTAAAAAGCATTGGTTTTTCTGTGCTGGCCATTGGTATTTTAGAAGGCATTGCAGAAGCTGTTGCCGGGCTTACCAAAAGCTACTTTGGCAGCATGAGCGATGCAAAAGGCAGGCGCCTGCCCTTTGTGCAAATCGGCTATGCACTCAGCAGCATCAGCAGGCCAATGGTGGCTTTGTTTGCTGCGCCGGTATGGGTATTTTTTTCAAGAACGCTGGAACGGCTTGGCAAAGGAATACGAACCGGTGATAGGGACGCTTTGCTTAGCGATGAAACAACACCTTCCACCAAGGCCACTGTATTTGGCTTTCACCGCAGCATGGACACTGTTGGCGCAGTAATTGGCCCAGCCATCGGGCTTGTGTACCTGCATTTTAATAAAGACAGCTACCGCAACCTTTTTTTCCTTGCATTCATTCCAGGGCTGCTGGCTGTTATTGCTACATTGCTGATAAAAGAAAAACCTAAACCGGCCACTATACAATACGAACAAAAGCAGCCGGGCATTTTTTCATTCGCCCATTACTGGAAAAAAAGCCCGCCGGAATATAAAAAACTGGTGATTGGCTTATTAGGTTTTGCGCTATTCAATAGTTCAGATGTTTTTTTGTTATTAAAAATGAAAGACAACGGGCTTAGCACCGAAGCGGTTGTTGGCATTTATATTTTATACAACCTGGTTTATGCTGTGCTGGCCTAACCCATGGGCATTGTTGCAGACCAGGCAGGCCTTAAAAAAATATTCCTGTTTGGCTTGTGTATTTTTGCCACTGTTTATTTTGGCTTTGCTTTTACAAACAACATGATAGTGTATACCGTGTTGTTCTTTTTATATGGCCTGTATGCCGCAGCAACAGAAAGCATATCAAAAGCATGGATAAGCAATATTGCTCCAAAATCTGAAACGGCAACCGCCATCGGGACTTATATGGGTTTTCAAAGTATTGCCACGCTGATTGCCAGCAGTTTTGCAGGCTTTATATGGTACAAGTTTGGGAGCGCTGTTTCGTTTCTAATAACTGCCATTGTTACTTTGCTTGTGGTGTTTTATTTGTCGTCCATGCAATTTGCAAAGCAGCGCAGGCAATAAACATTTTAAGTTTACCTTCAATTAAAATGCCCTCGCTTTCCCATATCATCCGCTTTATACGCCGCCACCCATTTAACGCACATAATCAATGGGCAGGCGTAGCCCGTTTTATTCGCCTGCAAATAGAAAATAAAATTTTTACCGGGCTAAGGCCAAAGCCATTTACACAAAAAACAAAACTATGGATGGGCAAGGGCTCAGAAGGCGGCAATGCCAATTATTACTGCGGCCTGGTTGATTTGGAGCAAATGAGTTTCCTGCTGCATTTTTTAAAGCCAGAGGATTTATTTGTGGATGTTGGGGCAAATATTGGGGCTTATACCATTTTAGCTTCTGGTGAAATTGGCGCAAAAAGTATTTCTTTTGAACCAGCACCTGCCACATACCAAATGCTATGCAATAATATTTCGCTGAATAATATTGAAAGTAAAACAAGTGCTTTGAATGTGATTGCCGGAGGCGAAGAAGGCATTATAAAATTTACTGTTTCCCTTAATTCATCTT
>CAYRRL010000341.1:0-4070 GCA_964426665.1 uncultured Ferruginibacter sp.
TACTACAACTGCAGCAGCAGCTGGTTCAATACCGTACTCTGATTTCAAAAATTCAGCTAATTCCTGAACTTCTTTTACTGTTAAGCTTACTAAATTTTCAGCTAATACTTTTACGTCTGCCATGTGTTTAAAATTTTTTCCGCCTTCATTCCCCGATAGCTATCGGGGTCCGGTGGATTGTTATTAAAAAAATTTGTTTGTGCCTTTTATATAAACCATCCGGCCGGGTTATTATCATTTATCAAAATGAAACCAAATTATTCTGCTGCCGGCGCATCAGTGGCTGGAGCCTCTGGTGCTGCAGGAGCCGATGCAACTGGTGCAGCAGCTTCAGCAGCTTTACCAGTAGCAGCTTCTTTGTTTTGCAACGCACCCAATACACGCTGTATTGGAGAGTTAAGCAAGCCAATGATTTCGCCGATAAGCTCATTTTTGGTTTTGATTTTTGTAAGCGTTGCCAATTGGTTGTCGCCTACAAATACATCGCCATTAATGAATGCTGCTTTCAGTTCTGGTTTTTCACCTTTGCTTTCCTTGCGGAAACCTGCTAAAATTAAAGCTGGCTCTTTAGGGTTTTCGCTGAACAATAAAGCAGTTACTTTATGCAAAGAATCATACACGCCTGTGTATTTTTCAGCATCAATGCTTTCAAGCGCTTTTTTAATCAAAGTGTTTTTAGCCACTTTCATTTCAACTTGCTTGTTGAAGCAATGCCTGCGCAAGTCGCTTACCTGTGCTACAGTTAAGCTTTCTGTATCTGTAATATAGAAGTTGTTGTACTGGCTGAATTTGCCTTTCAGCAGATCAATCACTTCGTTTTTTTCCTGTTTAGTCATAACAAATATTTTTTACCCTTCGGCTTCGCTCAGGGATTAGTTTGAAACTGATTTTGTGTCAATCAATATGCCCGGGCTCATTGTGCTGGCCATGATTACGCCTTTAAGGTATGTGCCTTTGGCAGAAGATGGTTTCAGCTTAATGAGGGCATTGATAAGTTCCTGGCTGTTTTCAGCAATTTTATCTGCGCTGAAGCTTACACGGCCGATAGAAGCGTGGATGATACCCACTTTATCAACTTTGAAAGCGATTTTACCGCCTTTTACTTCGGTAATAGCAGCAGCTACATCGTTTGTAACAGTGCCAGTCTTTGGGTTTGGCATCAGGTTGCGTGGGCCTAATACTTTACCCAGTTTGCCAATCTTAGGCATTACAGCAGGCGTAGCGATGATAACATCAACATCAACCCAACCGCCTTCAATTTTTGTTATGAACTCATCCAGGCCAACAAAATCAGCACCAGCGCCTTTTGCAGCTTCCTCTTTATCAGGCGTGCAAAGCACCAATACTTTTTTAGTTTTGCCTGTGCCGTGGGGCAGGCTTACAGTGCCACGGATGGCCTGGTCAGCTTTCTTAGGGTCAACGCCCAATTTGATATGCAAATCAACAGAACTGTCGAATTTAGTAGTGTTCACTTCCTTTACTAAGGCAGAAGCTTCTTTTAATGAATAAGCTTTGTTAGCATCAACCTTAGTATTGGCAACTTTTCTTTTTTTAGTAATCATTGTCTTTTATTTATTGGTTGATGTAATTAATTTTTTTCCCATGGCGCCTGCCCTTCTACTGTAAGGCCCATGCTCCTTGCGGTACCTGCTACCATGCTCATTGCACTTTTAATAGTGAAAGCATTCAGGTCAGCCATTTTATCTTTCGCAATTTCTTCTACCTGGGCCCATGTTACCTTGCCAACTTTCTGGCGGTTAGGCTCCTTGCTTCCGCCTTTAACTTTAGCAGCGTCCATTAACTGAACAGCAGCCGGAGGCGTTTTGATGATAAACTCGAAAGATTTGTCAGAAAAAACGGTGATTAAAACAGGGAGTACTTTTCCTTGTTTGTCCTGGGTTCTTGCATTGAATTGCTTGCAGAACTCCATGATGTTGATACCCTTAGAACCTAATGCAGGCCCGATTGGGGGTGCAGGGTTGGCTTGTCCTCCTTTGCATTGGAGCTTAACATAGCCAGTGATCTCTTTTGCCATGTGTTACATTTTTTTGGTGATAGCGCTTTGGCAATTGTAGCCTCAGCTCCCAAGTCATCCCGATAACTATCGGGACATAAAGAACTATTTGGGGCGGCAAAAGTAGGGGAATTCAGGGGATTGGCAAACCTTTTTTAAAAGTTTTTTGCTGGCTGGCGGCATTATCTTAAACTACTTATTTTCACAAACAGCTCCGATCCTGCCCTGGGCTTTATGGAATTGTAACAGGGCGCCATTATATCAATAGCAAAATAAGGCGCAAATAATTCCCTGTATTCTTTCTCATTGCCACCGAATGGCGGGCCGCCTTCAAAGCTCTTATTAAACATGAGGCCAACCAATTTGCCATTTGGCTTCAAGAGTTGCTGCATTTTCCCAGCGTATTGTTTTCTTAATGATGGCTCCAATGCACAGAAGAAAGTTTGCTCTACAATCAAATCGTATTGCCCCTTATGCTCAAAAAAATCGCCGCAGATAATTTGCAGCCCTTGTGATAAATATGCTGTGAATTGTTTTCTCAATTTATTGCAAAGCGGAGTGGAAATATCAATAAGCGTAATATTATGAAAACCATTTTGCATCAAGTATTCTGCTTCATAACTGTTGCCGCATCCGGGAATTAAAATAGAAATTTTTTTATCCGTTAACTGGCTAAAATATTCTTTTAATGGCGTTGTAATGGCGCCTGTGTCCCAGCCAGCATCGTTGTTGAGGTAGCGGTTGCTCCAGTACTTGCCGTCAAGTATTGTCATAAATGGTGTTTTAAATCGCTGCTGATATTTTCGGTTGTCCAGCCCACTCTTTTTTCAAAAGGGTGCTTGCGTACATGGCAGTTTTGTTTTTGGCAAATAGAGCAACTAAAATCAAGGCAGCCATCGGAATGCACAAACAATTCCAGCGATTCGCCAAATTCTTTTTTCACCAGTACAGACAATTCATCAATTTCCTTGTGGGCTTCATGCACGTTAAGATACCATGGCACTGTTAAATGGCAATCTACATGCAGCATGCTCCCATACTGGATGATGCGGAGGTTGTGGAGGTCGACCCAATTTTCTTTCCGGTTTGCATTCAACAGCGCCACCATTTTTTTTATCAGTTCCTCATCAGCTTCGTCCATAATACCGGCAATAGACGTACGCACTATTTTGTATCCGGTAAACATAATGATGAATGCAAAAAGTATAGCCACTGCGCTGTCAACCCACCATATTTGAGTAAAGTAAATAACAACAAGGCCAACTACAATCCCAATAGTGGAATAAGTGTCGGACTGAAGATGCTTGCCGCTTGCGATTAATGCCAGCGAATTGTTTTTTTTGCCGGCATTTATACAAAAAGCACCGGCAATATAATTGACAACAGCTGTGGCCGCCACGAGTATTATGCCATAGTCTAGCTTGCTTATGCCATGAGGGTGTATAAGGTTATTAATAGCTTCATAAACAATTACAAAACCAGCCACGGCTATTAAAGTGCCTTCAATTGCTGCTGACACAAACTCTGCCTTCCCATGCCCGTAAGGATGGTCTTTGTCTTTTGGCTTGGCGCTTACATACAGGCTGTACACACCAATCAGCCCCGCAATTACATTTACTGTGCTTTCCAATGCGTCCGTTAAAATAGCTACTGAGCCGGTAAGGTACCATGCAACTACTTTGGCTACGAACAGCAGTATTCCAATGAAGGTGACAACCTGTTGAAGGCGGAGGTTTTGATTTGCAATAGCCACAGATAAAATTGTACGGCAAATATATGCCATACCTTAACGTAAGTAAGCAGTGCCTGCAATAGCCAATAATTTAAAATTCCTGGAACGGCATTTTGTTTATTTGCTATCTTTCCGTTTAAACTATCATGCTTTTATAAATGGCTCCTGTACTGCTTATAATTCTGTTTGTTTACCTTAGGAAACACCTGCAAACAAAAACCACAATGCCTAAATGGCACAGGGTGTTTTTTACAGGGTTAATGTTAGCAATTGCTTTTTTAATGGCAAGTATAACCTTCAGAAAAGGCAAACCGTATATTCTGT
>CAYRRL010000342.1:0-4050 GCA_964426665.1 uncultured Ferruginibacter sp.
CTGTTTATAACAAACAAGCATTGCCGAATGCAATAGCGCCGTTCTTCCAGCAAAATAAAAAAGTAATTGGCGTTGCCCCATTTGCACAGCACAAAGAAAAAATGTACCCATTGCATAAAATGAAAACCGTTGTGCAAACTTTAGCAGCCGGCAACAACATCATTTTGTTTGGCGGCGGGCCGGGCGAAACTGCTATGCTGAAACAATGGAGCCACGAGATCCCAAACACAGCCAATGCCGCTGGCAATTTTTCTTTTGCACAAGAGCTGGCTATCATCAGCAACCTTGATGCTATGCTGAGCATGGACTCTGCCAATATGCATTTGGCTTCTTTGTACAATGTGCCGGTGATAAGTGTTTGGGGCGCAACGCATCCCTATGCCGGGTTTCATGGCTGGGGGCAAAATGAAAAAAATATTGTTTCAATTGATTTGCCATGCAGGCCATGCTCTGTGTTTGGCAACAAGGCCTGCTGGCGTGGCGACCATGCCTGCATGATGCAGATTGATGAAAAAACGATTATTGAAAAGATAAAACATACCGTATCGTAAAATGCTCACCCGCCTTGCCCCTACTCCATCCGGATACATCCACTCAGGCAATATTTACAATTTCCTGATCAACTGGCTTTGGGCAAAAAAATACAACGGAAAAGTAATGTTGCGTATTGACGATGCAGACGGCGAAAGAAAAAGAAAAGAATATGTGGAAGATATTTTTCGTGTGCTGGGCTGGCTGGGGCTTGATTGGGATATTGGGCCAACCGGCCCGGATGATTTTGAAAAAAACTGGAGCCAGCAAAACAGAAAAGGCTTGTATGAAAAAATTTTAAATGAACTGGCAGGAAAAGATTTGCTTTTTGCATGCAATTGCAATCGCAAACAAGTATGCAATTGCCAACAAAAAAATTTACCTCTTGATACAACTGGAACTGCATGGAAAATTAAAATTAGTGATGAAACTAATGTAATAGTTCCAGGCAAGGGGCAAGGAACTGCCAGCGTCAATATTGAAACACCTTTTGTTGTTAAAAAGAAAGATGGCTTTGCGTCTTACCAAATTTGTTCGCTAGCAGATGACAGGCAGCATGGCATAACACATATAGCACGTGGCGAAGACTTGCTTGCTTCCACAGCCATGCAATTGTACATTGACAAACAACTGGGAAAACAATACCTGAAGGATTGTGTGTTTTGGCACCACGCTTTAATTTTGAATAATGAGGGAAGCAAGCTATCAAAAAGCACCGAAGCAATGGGTAGCAGCATGGCGGGCTCTATAAAAAAAGAAATATTGTTTGCTGCATTTAGTAAATGGATGGGCATTTCCTGCAACAGCGAAATTACATTAGAAGAAACAGCCTGGTTGTTTAATATTTACCTGCAACAACAATAATTTGCAGCGATTATCGTTGCCGCCCTTAACCTCATTTCATACAATTTTCCCTTTTTAAAGTGGAAAATATCCGCTGCGGCACAATAAAGCACCCAATACTGTTGTTTTCAAACTGTACACTGCCTGCACAGGCTTATGCAGAAAAAAACAGCTATACCAATATTCTTTTTGGGCTTGCTTATGGCAATGCTGTCATTGTCGTTTACCAGCAACAACCAGCAATACACACAGCTTTACCACAATAACATTACAGCATTAGAAGTGTCGTTTAAAAACCTGCAAGCTATTGCCGGCAATGCCAATCTAACTGAGGCACTGCAAAAGAAAAAAATTATTAATGGCATTAATGCCTGCAGGGCAAAATTAAAAACCTGCGATTTTTGGCTGCGTTACCTTGAACCTGTGGCTTATAAAAAAATAAATGGCCCTTTGCCTGTAGAATGGGAAACAGAAGTATTTGAAAAATATGAACCTCCTTATAAAAGAGAAGGCGCAGGCCTTACGCTGGCTTATCAATACCTGGAAACAGAAAATGCAACGGCAGATTCTTTGCAAAAATTAATTGCAGCATCATCGCAAGCGCTGGCTGTGTATTCCGCAGATTCCATTGCCTCGCAATTAAACAGCTACCACCATTTCTTCTTGTGCAACAGGCTTTACCTCCTTGATTTAGCCACCATATACACATCCGGGTTTGACTGCCCGGATACAAATGAAATTATCCCGGAATTGATTGGCATGATGCAAAGCACTATGGATATGTACAGCAAATACAATATTGAATTCCCATCGCATATTTTGGGAAGTGAGTATTTGTCTTTGTATAAAAAAGCCATTGAGTTTGTAAAAAAACAACCCGGGCAGTATGAAGCTTTCAACCATTTTGAATTTATCCGCAGTTATGTGAACCCATTATTCAGGTTAAACCAGCAATATATTTCTTCCTACAAAGTGCAATCTAAAAGCTCGATGGATTATACATTGAGCGATGAAGCACAATCCATCTTTAATAAAAATTTATACCGGGCACAAAACACAAAAGGCATTTATAATAGGATAACAGACAAAACTATTTTAGCTGAAATAGACAGCATTGGCAAATTGCTTTTTTTCGACCCTGTACTATCAGGCGACAATAAAAGAAGCTGTGCATCCTGCCACAAACCAGATAATTTTTTTTCTGATACAAGTGCTGCTGCCGAATTAAAATTCAACAGCAATGCTCCATTAAGCAGGAACCAGCCATCGCTTTTGAATGCTGTGCACAACCATTTGCTTTTGGCAGATGGCAGGTTTCTTACGCTGCAGGATCAGGCAAAAGGGGTTATTACCAACCCTGAAGAAATGGGCGGCAACGAAGAAGAGACAGTAAAAAAAGTAATGAGCATGCCTCTTTATAAAGAACATTTCCTTAAGTTTTCAAAACACTGCAACGAAAAAATTTCAATAAAGCATATTGCTTCGGCTATTACCTATTTTTATGGCAGGTTCAGCAATTACTACTCGCCTTTTGATGAGGCGATGAATAATAACCAGCCACTTGAAAATGATGCTATAAAGGGCTTCAATATATTTATGGGGAAAGCGCAATGCGGCACCTGCCATTTTGCGCCGCAGTTCAACGGCATAAAGCCGCCATACATCAATAATGAATTTGAAGTGATTGGCGTTCCGGAAGATGTTTCAGCAAAAAAATTAAGCAGCGACGAAGGAAGGTTTACTGTGCACCAGGCTGCAGAAACAAAAAATGCATTCCGCACACCAACCATAAGAAATGCCGCACAAACAAAACCATATATGCACAATGGCATTTACAAAACGCTTGAAGAGGTAATTGATTTTTATGATGCAGGCGGCGGCGCTGGCAAAGGCATTGCAGCGGGCAATCAAACCCTTCCAGCAGATTCTTTGCATTTAACCATAGAAGAAAAAAACCAATTGATTGCTTTCATTCATTCGCTTACAGAAAATATCCCTGCAGAAAAGGCGCCGCAACATCTACCTTTGTCAAAAGACAAAACGCTGAACCGGCGCAAGCCCGGCGGCGAATATTAATATGAAGCGCTGCTTATTTTTCCCCTCATTCCTTTGCTGCATTGTTATTGCATGTTCTTACGAAAAAAAATTAGGTATTGATATGCCGCAAGGTTTTGACAAAGAAAGAAAGCAACAGGTATTGCAGCAATTTGCCGAAGGCAAAAAAGCTTACCTCGCTCATTGTGCCGGGTGCCACAATAAAACTATTAATGGAAAAGAAATAATACCAGACGTTTCTTTTGAGCAGGCAGACACTTACAAGGTAAGGTTCGTTAACAACCAGCACAAAACACAGCTAACATCAGAAACTGTTACAGAGCATGAACTTGATATGATTGTAATTTTCTTTGCCTACAAAAAGCAAAGCGGCGTAAAAGCATTTGAAAAAGCTGATTGATTTTATTGCTTAAAAAGCTGTATTGCCAAAGGATAAAAGCAAATGGCAAAAAGCAAAACTGAAATTGCAATATCCAACCTTACAAATTTCAATGCATCCTTTTTAATCCAATAAGTGCATACCAAACAGAGCCTTATTATCAGTTGCACTGCAAAAAACAAAAACAACCATAACGATAAAGGGTTAAGCAGATACGCTGTTTGCAAATCCCCATGCAATAT
>CAYRRL010000343.1:0-4013 GCA_964426665.1 uncultured Ferruginibacter sp.
GGCACTTGAAATTGAAGACGCAACTGATGGTGTTGAAAAGCCTGCGGTATTTGCCAAATACGATGAGTTGGTTGCAAAGTACCCAACAGATTATACGGCTAATTACAATTATGCCGTGGAGCTTTACAATTACCTCAATGGCGATGGCGCAAAAGACCCCAACGCACCTGCTTTAAGAAAAAAGCTGGCAGATGTGCTTAAAAAATCAATAGCAATCAAGCCATCTTTTGAAGGCAGTTTTTTGCTTACGAATTTTCTTTACAATAGTTCATTTGACATGAGCGAGGAAGCAAGGAAAATAAAAAGCACCAAGCCGGATGACGTAAAGAAAAAGAAAGCGATGGAGGCAGATGCAACTAAATTGATGGATGATGCGGTTGCCCCGGGTGAAGAAGCAGTAAAATTATTTGCTGCTATTGCAAAACCAAAAACAACAGAAAAAGTACATTACAAGCAGGTGCTTACTATGCTAAGGAATATTTATGACGTGAAAAAGAATGCCGCTAAAAGCGCCGAGTATGATAGGATGGCCAAAGCAGCAGAGTAAACTGAGCTATATATAATTTTACAAAGGGCAGCATAAAATAGTGCTGCTCTTTTGTTTTAAATTGCAAGGGTAATAAAAATGCAAAAAATTAAACTTATAGAATGCCCCCGTGATGCCATGCAGGGGTGGAAACATTTCATACCAACTGAAAAAAAAATAGCATACATCAATGCTTTGCTTGAAGTTGGTTTCGATACGATTGATTTTGGAAGTTTTGTTTCGCCAAAAGCCATACCGCAGATGGCAGATACTGCAGAAGTACTGAAAGGCTTGGAATTGGGCAAAACAAAAAGCAAACTGCTGGCGATTGTTGCCAATACAAGGGGCGCAGAAGATGCAGCGAAGCATGGTGCGGTTGATTATTTGGGGTTCCCTTTTTCAATATCGCCTGCATTTCAAATGCGGAACACCAACAGCACAATAGAAGAATCGCTGAAAAGGGTGGAGGAAATACAAAGCCTGTGCATTAAAAGCAAAAAGGAATTGGTGGTTTACATATCCATGGGTTTTGGCAACCCTTATGGCGATGAATACAATGAAACGATTGTGATGAAGTGGGTTGATAAAATGGCAAAAATGGGCATTGGTATTATTTCAATGGCAGATACGGTGGGGCTTGCCACTGCAGAACAGGTATCTTCTATTATGAAAGCACTGTTGCCAAAGTATTCTTCTATCGAAATCGGAGTTCACTTGCATTCTACATCTGCCAACTGGAAACAAAAAGTAGATGCTGCATTGGATGCAGGCTGTTGCCGCTTTGACGGGGCATTAAAAGGCATTGGCGGTTGCCCAATGGCAGACGATGAATTGGTGGGGAATATGGATACTGAATTAATGGTTCCCTATTTTCAACAATTAAAAAAGATAGAAGGGCTTGATATGGATGCATTGGCAAAATGCAGCAGGCTGGCAAGTGAAATTTTTATTTAGTTTGATTGTGATTTTTTTTATGATGATTTCCCGATTGCTGCCGGGATTAATTGATATGGTTGATACGGCTATTGCCAATTGCTTATTGAAAATTGATTATTATGGATTTCCGCCTCGAATTTTCGCCAAAACAATTCGCCCAACAAATAAAGCACCGCGATAAACTGTTGCTGGTAGGTTCATGCTTTACTGAAAATATTGGCAGCAAGCTAAAGCAGCACAAGTTTTTTGTGATGGAAAACCCGAATGGGATTTTATTCAACCCGGCAAGTATTGCAAAATCAGTTCAATCTTACATTGCCGGCAAACAATACACCGAAGCAGATTTGTTTTACCAAAACGAAAGCTGGAACAGTTGGGAGCACCACACCCGTTTTTCCCATCCACAAAAAGAAGAATGCTTACGAGTAATCAATGAATCACAGCAGGCAGCACATCAATTTTTACAGGAGGCAAATTGGCTTTTGCTGACTGTTGGTTCTGCGTTTATATATGAGCTGGGCAACAAACAGGTTGTGGCCAATTGCCATAAAGTGCCAACAGATAAATTCGACAAGCGCTTGCTAAGCATTGAAGAAATAAAAAAGATGCTGAATGAAATGCTGCAGCAGGTTTTTACTTTTAACCCTGGCATAAAAATTATTTTTACCATCAGCCCTGTGCGGCATTTGCGTGATGGCTTTGTAGAAAACAACAGGAGCAAGGCTGCTTTGATACAGGCCATTCACCAGTTGGTTGATGAAAACGAAAAGCTATTTTATTTTCCGGCTTATGAGTTAGTAATTGATGACTTGCGGGATTACCGTTTTTATGCTGAAGATATGGTTCATCCTAATTACGCCGCCACCAATTATGTTTGGGAGAAGTTTGTTGCTGCCTGTATTGACGAGCCTGCACAGGCATTGATGAAAGAAATAAATATAATTAACGCTGCCAAAAGCCATAAGCCATTTAACCCAACATCTGAGCAGCATCAAAAATTCCTGCGGGCAAACCTTGAAAAAGTAAAAGAAATAAAGCAGCGTTTTTCTTACATCAATTTTCACGAGGAGGAAAAATATTTCACAAACCAATAATCTCTCCTTTGCTTTCTGAGGGCTTATGGGTGCAACCCAAAAAGAAAACCCTCCCAATTGCTCAGGAAGGTTTCTTATTTGGCTAACAATCGCTAAAGCGTTTATACAACCGGTGCTGCAGCAAGTATCTCTGCACTAACGCCGTCTGAATATTTTTTGAAATTATCAATAAACTGCTGGGCCAGTTTTTTAGCTGCTGTGTCATAGGCAGTTTTATCAGCCCAGGTATTGCGTGGGTTCAGAATTTCTGAAGGCACGTCAGGGCAAAGCGTTGGTATCA
Source organism: uncultured Ferruginibacter sp. (assembly GCA_964426665.1). Classification (GTDB taxonomy): domain Bacteria; phylum Bacteroidota; class Bacteroidia; order Chitinophagales; family Chitinophagaceae; genus Ferruginibacter. Next base: position 2,837 of record CAYRRL010000343.1, read on the forward strand.
TCATACCAAAAACCGGGTGCTGTTCGTATTCAATATTGTTCAGTTTGCCTTCGAGCGCTGCTGTTATCATAGCACGGGTATATGCAAGTTTCATGCGCTTGCCCACGCCATAGCCGCCGCCGCTCCAGCCTGTGTTTATCATCCATACATTCACTTTGTGCTGCTTCATTTTTTTGCCAAGCATTTCGGCGTATTGCCCCGGGTGCAACGGCAAAAAAGGTGCGCCAAAACATGCGCTGAAAGTTGACTTGGGCTCATTGATGCCTGCTTCGGTGCCAGCAATTTTTGCAGTGTAGCCGCTTATAAACTGGTACATCGTTTGCCCCGGCGACAACTTGCTTATCGGAGGAAACACACCATAAGAATCACAAGTGAGGAAGAAAATATTTTTTGGGGTATCCGCAATGGACACTTTCATAGCGTTGCTGATAAAATGGAGCGGATAGCTCATCCTTGTATTAGGCGTAATTTCTTTGCTTGTAAAATCAAGCTGGTTAGTGCCTTTGATAAAGGGGACATTCTCTACAATAGCGCCAGCTTTTACCGCACGGAAAATCTCAGGTTCTTTTTCTTCTGTAAGGTCAATTGTTTTGGCATAGCAGCCGCCTTCAAAATTGAAAACAGTTTTTTCTGTCCAGCCATGTTCGTCATCGCCTACTAACTGGCGGTTAGGGTCGGCGCTCAAAGTTGTTTTGCCAGTGCCGCTCAGGCCAAAAAATATTGCTGTATCGCCATCTTTGCCTACGTTGGCGCTGCAATGCATGCTTAATACGCCTTTGTCATGGGGCAATATATAATTCAGCACGGAGAAAATGCCTTTCTTCATTTCTCCTGTATAGCCAGTGCCGCCAATCAATATTATTTTCTTAGTAAAATTTACGATGGCAAAATTGTGTTGGCGGGTGCCGTCAGTTTTAGGGTCTGCCTTAAAGTTAGGCGCTTGTATGATGTGCCAGTCAGGCGCAAAGTTTTCCAGTTCTTCTTCTTTTGGCCTCAGGAACATATTGTGGCAAAACAAATTGCTCCAGGGGTTTTCATTTATAACACGGATGTTAAGCCTGTAAGCTGGGTCGGCACATGCATAGCAGTCACGAACCCATATTTCTTTATTTTCCAGGTATGCCAGCATCTTTTTGTGCAACTGGTCAAAATATTTTGGCTCAATGGGAATATTAAA
>CAYRRL010000344.1:0-3999 GCA_964426665.1 uncultured Ferruginibacter sp.
GGAAAAATTTCGCCAAGGGTTTACAAAGGGGCAGATGTGCAGGTAAAAATAAAGAACAGGAAAGGCTATACTGAATTGCGTGGGGAGTATATCACAGGCACGCAAACAGGCACTGCCGGCAGTTCTGAAACCCCATCGGCCCTGATGAGCGGCACCAACGGTTTTTACAAAAGGGATTTTAATGGCGCCTATTTTTATTTTTTGCAGCACCTTTTTTCAGCAAGCCACCAATTGGTTGTTAAATATGATTGGTACGATCCCAACACAAGAGTGAAAGGCAAAGAAATAGGAAAGGCTGGCACCAGCTTTTCGCAGGCAGATATAAAATACAGCACTTTGCAGCTTGGTTATAATTATTATATAACGCCACAGGTAAAAATGAGTTTGTTTTATGCCTATGTAAAAAATGAGGCTACACAATTAAGCGGCTACACTGCAGATGTAAAAGATAATGTATTTACAACAAGGCTGCAGTTCAGGTTCTAATATTAGATATTCCTTCCTCAAGGGTTCATGATGCTGTCTGTCATCCTTAAGTATAGAGTACGCAGCTTGGGGTAAGTTGTCAGCAGGCGAAGATGTTTGTCGAGTGTGGAAGTATCTTTTCTGGCGGCCGGGCCTGTTTGTACATCGCATGGAGAAAATTGATAAAGCCTTGTGGCTGTTTCTTCTATTAATGGTACCAGCATTTTAAAATCAACCTTTTCATTGTCGCAAAGCTCTTTTGCCATGCAGTAAAGATGGTTGGTAAAATTGTTGGTAATAACCGCAGCGGTGTGCAGCTTAAGGCGGTTGTCGTCATCTGCATAGCTAACCGTGTTGCTGAGGCTTTTGGCAAATTCGCCTATATGATAAATACTATGCTCATTATTGCCATCAATCAGCAAAGGGATAGCAATAGCATTGTTGGTATTTTCTTTACGCAGGCTTTGCAACGGGTACAGCACTCCATAATTAGCAGAGGTGCCCTTCAAAATATCTTTAGAAACTGAGCCTGCTGTATGCACCACAAACTTATCGCCGACGTTCAGTTTTTCTTTGAGGTTGCCTATCGCTTCGTCAGCAACGGCACAAATAAATATATCGCCTGTTTTGTCAATAGCAGCCAAATCTGAAACGGCTGCACAGCCAAGCTCTTCAGCTAATGCATTTACTGCGTTGCTGTTGCGCCCTGCCACCTGTATTATTTCGTGCCCGGTTGCTTTTGCCCTTCTCCCTATTACAGAAGCCACATTGCCCGAGCCTATAATTACTACTCTCATATACTTATTTTTGCCGTGATGAAATTAACGCAAAGATTAGCCATTAATTATATAAGGCTGAAATTTAGGGTACTTTCCCTCATATCGCCACGTAAATCTGCGATGGCAGCTTTTAAGCTGTTTTGCACGCCGCTAAACAAAAGCAAGAAGCAAACGCCACCTGTGTTCAAATTTGCAGAGCCGGTGTATGAACTGTTTAACGGCCGCAAGTTGAAAGGCTACCGCTGGAACAAAGGGCAAAGCAAAAAAGTGCTGATACTCCACGGCTTTGAATCGGCAGCGCACAAGTTTCACAATTATGTATTGATGCTGATGGAAAAGGGGTATGAAGTATTGGCTTTTGATGCGCCGGCGCATGGCAGCAGCGATGGCGAAACCATTAATGCCATTGAATACAAAGAAATGGTAAAAAAGATAATGGCGGATTACGGGCCGGTTGAAAATTTTATTGCCCATTCTTTTGGCGGGCTGGCAGTGTGCCTTGCGCTGGAAGATATGCAGCACAGCAGCAACACCAGGGTTGTATTGATAGCGCCTGCAACTGAAACCACCAGCGCTATCGGCAACGCATTTAAAATGATTGGCATTACCAATAAAAAAGTGAGGGAAGAGTTTGATAAAATTATTTTGCAGGTAGGCGGCCACGGGCCGGAGTGGTTTTCTGTGAACAGGGCCATTAGCAACCTAAATGCACAGGTGCTTTGGGTGCATGATGCAGATGACGATACAACGCCGCTGCTTGATGCATTAAAAACAAAGGACAAAAAGCTGCCACATGTGCGTTTTATGATTACAAAGGGGCTTGGGCACAGAAGGATTTATACAGATAAGGATGTGATGGATGAAGTGGTGGCTTTTTTATGAGGTAGCATATTTATATTCACCCGGAAAAGCCTTAAGTAACCACATAGTTTATGCTTCATTGATTCTTTCATTTATACGAAATATTTTGATTTTTCAATTTTACACTAATATTGCAGCAACAGAATACTGGCGATTGTAAGCTAAGTTGCATAAAGATTTGCAGTACAAGTGAGTGGCACAACGGTGCAGAAACATGCTGCCACAGCCTGTTACAAAGAAATATAATAACCCATTATGGCAAAGAACCTGTTGATAGTAGAAAGCCCCGCAAAGGCAAAAACGATAGAAGGGATTTTAGGGAAAGACTTTGAAGTAAAGAGCTGCTTTGGGCACATACGTGACCTGGAGAAGAACGATATGGGCATTGATGTTGACAATAATTTTGAGCCCCGTTACATTATTTCCCCTGACAAAACAAAGGTTGTAAATGATTTAAAAGCCCTTGCTAAAAAAAGCGACGAAGTGTGGCTGGCATCGGATGAAGACCGTGAAGGGGAAAGCATAAGCTGGCATTTGGCAGAAGTGCTGAAGCTGAACCCTAAAACAACAAAGCGCATTGTTTTCCACGAGATAACTAAGCCTGCAATAAGAAAGGCTGTTGAAAACCCACGCACTATTAATATGGACCTTGTAAATGCTCAACAGGCAAGGCGTGTGGTGGATAGGCTGGTGGGTTTTGAACTGAGCCCTGTGTTGTGGAGAAAGATTGGAATGAAGGGGGGCCTGAGTGCTGGCCGTGTACAAAGCGTGGCGGTTAAATTAATTGTAGAAAGGGAAAGAGAAATAAACCAGTTTAATGCAAAAAGCAGTTATAAATTAGAAGCCGCATTGGCTGCAACAGATTTGAATGATAAAACGGTAACCTTTAAAGCAGAAGGCAATAAATATAACAGTGCAGAAGATGCAGAGAAATTTTTGCAGTCTTGTATTGGCGCTAACTATACAGTAAAAGATATTCAGGTTAAGCCCGGCAAGCGTACGCCAGCGGCACCATTCACCACCTCTACATTGCAACAGGAAGCAAGCCGCAAACTTGGGTATGGTGTGGCCAAAACAATGCTGATGGCGCAAAAGCTGTATGAAAGCGGTAAGATAACCTACATGCGTACGGATAGCGTGAGCCTGAGTGATACAGCGATGGAGGATATAAAAAATTCCATCAACAAAAATTATGGGCCGGATTATGTGCAGGTGCGCAAATACAAAAACAAAAATGAAAGTGCGCAGGAGGCGCACGAAGCGATAAGGCCAACCTACATGGATAATAATTTTGTGGATGACCCTGAAACAGGAAGGTTGTATGATTTGATCTGGAAGCGGACAATCGCCAGCCAGATGAGCGACGCAGAATTAGAAAAGACAGTTGCCAAAATAAATATCAGCACTAACAATGAAGAGTTGACGGCATCAGGCGAAGTGATAAAGTTTGATGGCTTTTTAAAAGTGTACATGGAAAGTACTGATGACGATGAAAATGAAAATGCAGAAGGTGATGAAAGCCGCTTGCCAAACTTAACAGTTGGCCAGCCGCTTGAATTTAAACAGATGTCAGCTACAGAAAGGTTCAGCAGGCCGCCTGCAAGGTATTCGGAAGCAGCATTGGTAAAAAAACTGGAAGAGCTTGGTATTGGCAGGCCGAGTACATATGCGCCCACAATTTCTACTATTATCAAAAGGACTTATGTAGAGAAAAAAGACAAAGAGGGCGTGAAGAGGGATTACAGGATTTTGCAGCTCAAGGATAATAAAGTCCATAACATTATAGCGCAGGAAAACACCGGCGCAGAAAAGTCGAAGTTGTTCCCTACAGATTTGGGTTTGGTGGTTACTGATTTTTTGAACCAGCATTTTGATAAAGTGATGGATTACTCTT
>CAYRRL010000345.1:0-3986 GCA_964426665.1 uncultured Ferruginibacter sp.
GAAGTTTCGTTTTTGCAACAAGACTTTTCGGTTTTTTCTGCTGATTTACCACACGCATAAGTCAGCGTTGGTGTCAAAAAGAAACCAAGCATCACTATCAGCATTATGGAAATTTGTCTTGTCATACGTTTAATGTTACAAAAGTACACATTTTTTTCGTTCGTTCGGTTTTGTTTGCACGGTCGTTCTTATGCTTGCAGCCAACTCATAAATATACGAAAGCCTAAAAATAAATTTTTCAACCTTCAGCATTTGTTTGAACAATAAATGTATACATAAAAATTTATTTTAAATACGAAACTACCTCTTTCGTATATTAAATAGAGCAATGTGTGTTAATACAAAAAACGCAAGTTTTTAAAGCCCTTTTTTCCTCATTATTTTGTCCAAAGGGCTTTCTATTTGGCTAATGTCCCTCTTGCTTACATGTGTATAGCGAAGGGTTGTTTTTATGTCGTTGTGGCCAAGCAGCTTTTGTATGTAGGTAATATCGGTGCCGCTTTCAAGCAAATGGGTGGCATAGCTGTGGCGCAAACTATGAAAGCTGCATTGGGGAGGCAGGTTTAGTGTTTTGTAGGCCGCTTTAAATAGAAGCTGTGCTGAACGGGTGCTATAGGGCTCGCCGGCAAACTGGCCTTCAAATAGCCAGTTTTTCGGTTTGTACAGCCTGTAATATTCCCTCAGCAGTTCAAGGATGGTTTTACTTAGCATAACCACCCTGTCTTTTTTGCCTTTTGCCTCGTTGATGGTTAACTGCATCCGGTCGCTGTTTATGTCGGTTATTTTTAAGTTGGTTACTTCGCTTACCCTAAGGCCGGCACTGTAAGCCAGCAGCAATATGGCTCTGTGTTTTACATTGCCTACTGCCATCAACCCTTCCAGTATTTTTTCTTCGCTTATTATTTTAGGGAGTTGCTGTTTCTTTTTTGGCCTGGGTATTTCCCAAAAAAACTTCTCCCGGCCCAGCACCTGTTCAAAATAAAACTTCAATGCGTTGAGGCGGCTGTGTGCAGTGTTTTCACTGATTTTTTCTATTTCAATAGCATATACCATATACCTTTTCAGTTCATCCGCCGTTAATGTGTTTACATCTCTTTGCTTTATGGTTTGCAGCAATTGGCAAAATTCGCTTCTGTATGTGCGCAGGGTGGATTGGCTGTATGCTTTCAATCTTAGTTGTTGCATCATTGCATTTAATGCATCCATATTTTGGTTGCTGATTAAGTGCAGCGATGGGGAAGCTAATATTTTGGCATTTGAGGTAAGCGTTTTGTTGTTTACGGATGGCTTTCGGGCGGGCAAAGTGCTTGTTACCTTGTTTTTTCTTTGCAGGTATTGTTTTAGCAAGCTGTTGTCTATTGTTGCTTTGTTACCGATGGCCTTTATAAATGCATTATAATTTTCCCGGCTTAGCAAAACATACCAGCATTTATTTGTTTGGCTCCATTTGGTGCCGGGTATTTTTTTTATTATGGCATTAAGCAACCTGTTGCTGCTATAATAAAAGCCGATGCATTCGGTATTGTTGTGAAAAAAAGGCTTAAGGGAAATTGTTTGCATCTTTAAAATTATGCAATCATTCAGGAAAAACAAATGCCCCGGCAAACTGCCGGGGCAAAAAAATCCATCCTTCTGTTATATCCCCGCCAAAAAACTCCCCGTGATATAATCAGTAACCTCTGTAAGGCTTTTGTTTTTTTCATACACGGCCAGTTGCCTGTCGGCGCCGGTGCCTTGTTCTAAAATTTTGTGTACATGGTTAATAGCATGCTTGCTGCCGAGGTGCGGCACTACGTCATCCACAAAGTCGAGCAGTTCATAAATAAGCACCCGTGTGTTTACTTCGCTTTCTTTGCCAAAGTCAATCAGGCTGCCGTCGATGCCATAGCGGCTTGCCCGCCATTTGTTTTCATTGAGCAATGCACGGGAGTACATCATAAAGTTGAGGTTCTGGCTTTTTAGTTTGTACAGCTTGGCGCAAATAGCCTGGAACAAAGCAGCAATAGCAATGGTTTCATGCACCGTCATTGGTATATCGCAAATGCGGAACTCTACCGTGTTAAAGAAAGGGTGAACCCTTAAGTCCCACCATATTTTTTTTGCATTGTCAATACAATTGGTGCGTATCAGCAGGTTCACATAATTTTCATAGGCTTCTATGCTTTCAAAATAATCCGGTATGCCGGTACGGGGGAATTTGTCAAACACTTTTGTGCGGAAAGATTTATAGCCCGTAAGCCTTCCTTCCCAAAATGGGGAATTGGTGCTGAGGGCGTACACATGCGGCAAAAAATACCGGGCCGAGTTGGCAATATGTATTGCCATCTGCCGGTTTTCCATGCCAACATGCACATGTAGCCCAAAAATTAAATTGCTTCTTGCAGCTTCCTGCAGTTCGTTCACAATTTCGTTGTAGCGCACATGGTCTGTTATCAACTGGCTTTCCCAATGGCTGAAGGGGTGTGTGCCCGAGGCGCCCATCTTTAAGCCAAGGCTGTCGCCAATGCTGCTGATGGTTTTGCGCAGGGTGGAAACGTCCATAAAAGCTTCGTCCACATTCTGGCAAATATCAGTGCCCACCTCCACCACAGCCTGGTGCATTTCGGCTTTTACTTTGTCTTTAATAATCTTTTGCCCTTCATGCACAATCTTTTGCTCATGGCTTTTCAGCTCCCTTGTGTTGGGGTCCACCACCATGTATTCTTCTTCCACGCCAATTGTGAAATTTTTGTAGGATATGTTTGCCATTGATTATTTAGTATTGAATATTGAGTATTGAATATTGGGCATTCTGCCTTGCAATATTCCTTATCACTTATAAAGTTTTTCCTTGGCTGCGCTTTTCTTCATGTATTCGCCCCATGTTAAGTTTTCTGCCCCATCCACATGCGCCTGTGCTTTTTCTATGGCATAGTTAGCAGCGGTTTCCACCACCCATTCAAAATTTTCGTCGCCTACGCTGGCCCTGTCGGCATCGGGCGCAGGGTTGCAGAAGTCAATGGCATAAGGCACGCCATCACGAAGCGCCAGTTCAACGGTATTAAAATCGTAGCCCAAATATTTGTTGATGCGTAAAACAATATCTGTCATCAGTTTTAATTTGGCAGCATCTGGTTTAAAATCGGCCACATAACGCAGGTGGTGGGGGTTGCGTGGCTCGTAGCTCATAATGCGTACATATTTTCCGCCAATGCAATAGCAGCGGTAGTATTCTTCAAATATTATTTCTTCCTGCAGCAGCATTACCAGTTCGCCTGTTTCTGCATGTTTTTCAAAAAAATCGTCAATGCTTTCCAGTTTGTAAACGTTTTTCCAGCCGCCGCCGGCAAATGGCTTCATGTATGCCGGGAAGCCCACATAATTGAATATGCCGCCCCAGTCTAACGGGTACGACAAGTTGCGGAAAGACTCGGAGGAAGTGTCAGCAGGCAAATCACGGGATGGCAGTATCACCGTTTTTGGCACGGGCACATCAATTTTTGTAGCCAGGCAATTATTAAAAAACTTTTCATCGGCGCTCCACCAAAACGGGTTGTTGATAACGGCTGTGCCGCACAGCGCTGCATTTTTTAAGTAAGCCCTGTAAAAAGGCACATCCTGCGATATGCGGTCGAAGATAACGGCATAGTCTGTTGCTGTGCCCTGCATTACTTTTTCGATATATACAGGCTCGGCAACAATGCCGGGGATATTTTTGCTATTGACTCTTTCCACAAATGCTTCAGGGAAGGTTCTTTCTTTTCCGTGGAGGATGCCGATTTTTTTCATAACTGTAAATTGAAGGTGTGAAAGTTTTGGTTTAGCTCATTCCAAATATATTTTTATCGGCACTAACTACCAAATATTATTGGGAAAGAAGGCATAAGGCGCAAGGCTTAATGCAGAAGGTAAAAGCAAAGGCTAAAAATGTTTAATGCCTTTCGCCCTGCACCTTAAACCTTAAACCGTTTTTCCCTATTTTTGAAAACTTATGCTTAGGGAAAACG
>CAYRRL010000346.1:0-3977 GCA_964426665.1 uncultured Ferruginibacter sp.
CTCATGTCGTACCTCCATTTCGCAAAGCACCGCTAAGGTTCACTTGCATAGTTCATCCCGTGCTGTAAGCTTCGCATAATTTACAGCACGGGATTCCTATGGAGCTGGCATCGCAGCAGCCACTTGGCTAAGCTTCTTTTCATTATCCCGAAAAGTGGCTGCTGCTTTACTGCCAGCCCCTTCGTGGGGCTCGCAGGCACTTCCGTTCGTTCCTCTCTCCAGTGCCTTATGGCGGCTCGCCACCAGCGCTACAGTGCGGACAAGTGTGCCGCACAGCTATGCTTCTTTTTTGCCGCAGGCGCTTTTACCGGCAGGCTGAAACACATTTTGCTGACGCTTCTAAGAAAGCACTATTGAACTGATGAATAAATTTAGCCGGTGCATCGGTAGGATATATCCAAGCTGTATCAAACCGGCACAAAAAAAGTGAAGGATCTGCCTCACTCAAACATTCTTAAACCTTGCAGAAACTATTCTTCAACAACAGAAGCACCTGGTGCATTTGATTTTACGGATTCAATTCCATTATCTCTACCTGATGAAGTTTCATACATTTCACTTGTGCCTATGATTTGACCATTCGTTGCTTTCAGTGTGAAATAATACTTTCCGTTTGTTGATGTGAGTTTTGTGTACTTACTATCATCTTTTGCATTTGCTTTTACAGAATCTATTCCGGCATTACAAGATGCTTTAGTTGTATATCCTTCGCTTGATAAAATCTTTTCGCCATTACCAGCTTTTAAACTGAAATAATATTGACCATTTGTTCCTGTTTTAATTACAAACTTTCCCATAGTGCATAATTTTTAATGAACTCTAAATTAAACTTGATTTGAATAACAAACAAAAAAGTGCAGCAAGTTAGGTGGCTGGCACAAACCCCTTTCATTAAAAAAGCCAAAAGACTACGGCATAAACACAGCCCATCCGCACAAGGCTATCATTTATTCCGTTTCCTTTTGGCTTTTTAGCCACGCCACCTGATGAAGATGCTTTCTTTTTCTTTTTTTCGGTTTTTCTTTCTCTTTTGGGTTTTTAATGTTGGGGGGGCGGTGCATAATTTTAAAAACCTAAAGTATATGATGCTCCCTCACATTCGCTGCAATCATTCCGCAGCCTCACTCAATCCTCATGTTTTTTATTTACTCTCCAAAGGAGACAATGCAGGTAAGCCCGGGTTTAAGCCCTGGACAAATTCTTTTGCTGTTATTTGCAGCAATAAACAATGCTTTGATTTTTATTTTTGGCTGCTGTATGGTTTATGGAAAGACGGAAGATTTAAAACCTGCCATCGTGGTACAGCCATACAATTTATAAACTTACAGGATGTAAGAGATTTATTAAAGGATGTTGCACCTGCAGTTGAAATAGATTGGAAAAAATATCAGCAAATTTTAGATGCCCTAAGTAAGTTAGAAAAGAAAAAAGCAACTCTTGCAGAGCAAATCATTGCTACATCTAATTTGCAAAAGCATTTGTTGAAAATGTATTTTACCGATAAAAAATAAAGGGAAGCTTTTCAGCCTCCCTTACTCTGCAGGTCACCACAACGAACAGAGATTATTTTTTCAATCGTTTAATAAGTGCTTTTAAAAATATAGTTACTGTAAAACTCACCGCAGCACCAATGGCAGCTAAGATAATTGTTTTGATTACATCCTCACTGCTGATGTTGGCAAAGATGGTGAGCAATGTGCCACCGGCAGTACCTGCCTTTGTTGTATTGTCAAAATGCTGGTTCATTATTCACCCTCCACCGCAGTCTGACTAACTGCCCCGGCTATGCCACCTGCCACAGCCAGGTATCCGGCAATTTTAATAACAACAGCAGGCAATGCCACAGGAGCTGCAACAACAGTAGTTGCAACGGTGGCCAGCACCAGGCCAATATTTCTTAGCTTCTTAAAAAACTTTGGTGTGGGGGATTGAACCCTTTGAACAATTTCTTTCATACTATTAGATTTAAAATACCGGGCCATCTTTTTACAACAGCCCGGTATTGGTTTGAAAATGTTGTTTGCTTTTTTGTTAGAACGACAGCCAACGTAAAATGGCTTCTAATATTCCTGATAACATACTTTAAGTTTTAATGGTGATAAAAATTTTGTTTCCTTTCTCCAGTTTAGGGTAAACTATTGACAACAACAGTTGCAACGCCGCCCTGGACCTGATTCCTTTGCCATTGCCTGTTAAAACAAAAACCGGAGCGATACAGCCTTTTGATTCTTTAACAGCATCGTTATAGGCATGAATTAAAATGTAGCTTCTGTTAACCACATTATTCACTAACAGATGCCAGCCAAACCGCAGGCTGTACCGCTTTGTCAGTTGATACCTTCCTTCAGGTATGCAGGAAACCCTTTTTTTGTTTTCAAGCCAGGGCAATTCTATTGAACTGCAGAGCCGTTTCCCATTTAAAAGGATTTCACCGTTTGTGCCTTTGGGTAAATATGTCCTGATTAATTCCAGTTCCATTTTTCATAGGGATTAAGATGATTGAATGTTGTATCAGAGCGGCTTAGTTGCCATCCACTTTGGCTAAAGCCAGGGCGTTGAAAGAACCATTTTTCAGCGGGTACATGGCCCCGTTTACTTCCTGGTAGAACTCAATACCCAGTGCCAAAAACAGCGGGTGGGTGCTGTTGGCGGTTACAGCATTTGCCAGGTTAATGGCTGCCGTCGGGTTGTTATCCCAGGGCAGTACGGCGGTTGCAGATGTGGCCGCCACGAAGGTTTCGCTTTCAAAATCAATTTCAACGCCTGCAGAAACGATTTTAAAGTGTGTAGTACCTCCCGGGGCTGCAATCATGTTTGCCGGAACAAATGCCGCCAAATCAGCTGTAATGCTGCCTGCCACACGGTTTATGGTCGCCACAAACGGGGCATACAGGGTAGTACCCAGCTTGCCGTTAATGTTGAACTCAAAGCCCTGCAACATTTCGGCTTCGCCGTCAATTACATTCCTCAAACCACGGGGGTTTGTGGCATCTTCCTGTATTACCTTAACCATTTCAGTGGTCAGGCGGCTAACCATCCGGCTGTCGGAGGCATTTTGCAAAAGCCCCCGGATTGCATTGCGAAGAATTTTACCAGCTTTGCCGGCACGGCCAAATTCAGCCCCGTTTTCACGGGTACGCTGGAACGCCGGGTCGTTGGCGATACGGTCGGCAGGGATGCCGCCTTTTTCCCTGGCTAAGTAGCCATCTTTGGATTTGTAAAATGTAATGTCACCAATAGTGCCATCCAATTTAATTATCCCTTTTTGTCTTGCCATTTTCAATAGGATTTAGTGTTTGTAATGGAAATGTTTTAATGGGCACACTTCATAAAGCCTTTGTGAATTCACGAAGACAAAATTTGCACATGCAATTGATGTTTGCATCAATGCACTTCCGTTATCGGCGTTTATTGCCGATACATTCATTTATTGCTGTTAGTTACTTTGTATTCCTAATTGTATTTTTGTGCAATGCCTTTACTAAATCAAATACATCATCAGTATGGCAAAGCCATACCAAAGGCATGGATAGAGTATGAAAATGCAACAAACTCGGCTTTGCATCTACCCAAAAGATGTGCAGCGTATCACTGGCAAAAGTGAACGCTACGGCCGTATGCTGCTTAATAAAATCAAGGAACATTTTGAGAAACAAGAACACCAGTTTGTAACGGTTGAAGAATTCTGCCTTTACACTGGTATCAAGGCAGACCAGGTAAGCAATTTTTTATCAAATTAAAGTGTGGAAAACCAGCCTAAAAAATGGTCATGTTTAGACAGTTTATCGCTTGAAATACCGTATTTTTATATCTCTGATTTGCAATCAAAAGCTACCAAATAAGTAGTGAGTAAATCGGTGAGTAAAAATATTCAGAGGCCGGAAAGGTTTGATAAGTAATGGTTTGTGAAATGGTTACAAAACCCGTCCGGTCCGCTAAAAAGCCCTGCTAATGTAGGGCTTTTGTTTTTTATGCTA
>CAYRRL010000347.1:0-3964 GCA_964426665.1 uncultured Ferruginibacter sp.
GCAAGTTGAATGGCTTCTTTGGCGATGCAGCTATAAAAATTTTAATGCCTGAGGAGGCAAAGAAAGTAGAGGCCACGTTGCGTTCTGCCGGCATGGGCAATTTAGTTGATAAAGCTATTCTTTCGATGAACAGGGCAGCTGAGGACGCAGCCAGCGGTGTTGGCAGTATTTTTTGGGACGCTATCAAAGGCATTACCTTAACTGATGGAATAGGCATTTTGCGTGGCGGTGATTTTGCGGCAACTGAATACCTTAAAAAAACAACTACGGCACAGCTAACAGAAAAGTTTAGGCCAGTTATTGAGGCTTCGCTTGCTAAAGTTGACGCCACCAAATACTGGAAAGATGTATTTTCAAAATATAATATGCTGGCACCTAAAAAAGTAAATACAGACCTCACAGCATATGTTACTGAAAAAGCATTGAAAGGCCTGTTTTACAATATCGCCCTTGAGGAAAAGAAGATACGGAAAGACCCGGCTGCACAGGTAACAGGAATTTTAAAGAAAGTTTTCGGTAAGTAATTCAAGCCCGATTCTGAAACAAATCAAAAAAGCGCTGCATTACATGCAGCGCTTTTTTGACAGTAGGTGATAAGACGTTATTAAGAAGTTGCTTTTACAGTGGTTTTTAAACAATTGGTTTTTTAATTGGGTGATTTACCTCACAAAGCCATTTGTTTTTAAGTATTTTTCTACAGCTTCTACCGACATGCCTACTGAAGATATCGCCTGTTTTAATTTTTCCTTTGACACGCCAAACTTATTGCACCAATATTCAATCTCATAATTTTCGTAAGCTTTCTGGTATTCTTCCCATGTATTAGATGGGGAGTTAGAAGAATATGAATTCAAGTCAGGATTGTTCATGGTTTTGGTTTTTAAATGGACGGAAATTCTGTGCCAAAAAGTATTAGCAATTTTAAAGTTAAGGGAAATTATTTAATTACAATTCAAAATATTGAATAAATTTTTGATGCAGCAGCCATAAAAGCGCAGGTAACCAACGGTAATATGTAGATGAACTCGCCAAAAAAAGAGGCAGGTTATAAACTAACGGTAACAGTGGGGCCGGGTATTATTTTTCTACCTGAAAATAACAGTGCCAAGTTTTTGTGTCAGTTCTATTTCTGTTTTCTTAAGGTATTGATGTGTTTGCAGCAGGTTAAGCTGCTCTTCGGCTGTATGGAATTTTTCAAGGTCACGCTGGTTTTCATCCATCATGCGTTTTATTTTACGCAGCTTTAAATAGTTGAGGGTTGAAAAAACTTCTTCTTTATACAAGTCTTCCCTTGTATTTATTTTGCCTTCATAAAATTCTTTCCAGTTGGGGCTTAGTTCATGGGGATCTTCCATCAGCCCAACCACCAGCGAACTCATTTCAATATTTTCGTTGTATAAAAAAGTTTTCGCTGTAGGCACAGCGCCTTCCTCATACAATACTTTGTAGTTGTTGATAACACCCAGCAGTTTTTTGTTGTCAATCATTTCTTCGAGCCCCCATTCTTTTATCTCCCAAAAAATGTGTGATGCTACAGTGGCCTCCTCGTCCCATTGCTTATAGCCAAATTCAAGCAATGCCCTTACCATTGCCCTTTCCTGCAGTTCGTCTTTGTTAAACAGCAGCAATGCATCATCGCCCTCCGGTTCGCTTTCGGTGGCGTTTTCATTTGCAGGCTGCTCCCTGTTTATTTTATTTTCTTCCTTGGTTATTTTATCACGGATGAATTTATTAACCAGTGTATGCAGGCCGCTCTCCTCAATCTTTAATAGCTCGGCGCATTGTTTTATGTAGTCTTGTTGCTTGGTAAAATCTTCTGCCTTGTTGATTTTTGAAATCGTTTCAGCCACCTGGTTCACCAATGCTGCCTTTTTTACAGAATCGTTGCCGGCATCCTTAAGGGAAACGCTTAATTGAAAGAGTATGAAATCTTTTTTGTTAGCGGCAATAAATTCACGGAATGCTTCTGCCCCAACTTTGTTTACATAGCTGTCAGGGTCTTCGTTGTCCGGTATCAAAACCAGCTTCACATTCAGCCCTGCTTCAAAGGCTAAATCCATCCCACGCAATGCAGCTTTTACGCCAGCACTGTCGCCATCGTAAATAATAGTGAGGTTGTCTGTATATTTTTTTACAAGCCTTAGTTGCCCTGGTGTAAGCGATGTGCCGCCGCTGGCTACCACGTTTTCAATGCCTGCCTGATGCAGCGAAATAACATCTGTATAACCTTCCACCAGCAAACATTCGTCTGTTTTGTCAATAGCCTGCCTTGCAAAATAGCTTCCATACAGCAGGTTGCTTTTTACATAAATTTCATTCTCCGGCGTGTTAATGTACTTGGGGGCTTTGTCGGTTGTTTTTAATACCCTTGCGCCAAAGCCAAGCACTTTTCCGCTTTGGTTATGCACAGGAAAAATAATTCTCCCTCTGTAATTGTCTGCCAGCCTTTCGTCTCTCAAAGCAACAAGCCCGCTTTTCAACAATAACTCCTGGTTGTATTGTGCACTGGTGGCAGCTATGGCAAATGCATCCCTTGCTTCAGGGTTAAAACCCAACTGGAATTTTTTGATAGTTGCTTCATTAAAGCCACGGTGCTCCAGATAGCTCAAACCAATATTCCTCCCTTCATCTGTATTGAATAAATAATCGCTGAAAAATTTTTGGGCAAAGCTGTTAATGATGTACAAACTGTCTGCTGCCTGTTGTTGTACCTTTTGTTCCGGGCTTAGTTCTGTTTCTTCAATTTCTACGTTGTACTTATTAGCCAGCCATCGCAAAGCTTCTACATAACTGTATTTTTCCAACTCCATTAAGAAGCTTATGGCGTTGCCGCTTTTGCCACAGCCAAAACATTTGTACAATTCTTTGGATGGCGATACAGTGAATGAAGGCGTTTTTTCATTGTGAAAAGGGCATAAGCCAAGGTAATTAACGCCTCTCTTTTTCAGTTTCACATACGAGCCCACAATCTCCACCACATCAATGCGGCTGAGGATTTGCTGTATCGTGTTTTGGGAAATCATGGAACGCAAAAATAGGGTTTTTGAGCCGGGGCGTTGCAGCAGCCTGAGGCCTAAAGGGGCAATTGCACTTATGTTTTGTTATAATTTTGCCGCTTTGCCATTTTGCCGCCTTGGGCCCATTGCTCTGGCACGGTTTATGAAAATTGGGCGTAGTTTTTATTTTAAAATACATTACAAACCAATACCTTTAGCGGGTAAAAAACTCAATGATGAAGAAAATATTTTTACTTGCCTCAATGGCAGTTTTTACGGGCTTTGCCATGGCGCAGGAGCTTGATGACATTAGGAACCTTGCAATATTGAACCAAAATGCTAAAGCAAAGGACGCCGTTGACAAATACCTGGCTATTGAAAAAAATGCCAAGAAGCCTGATGGCTGGTTTTGGAAAGGTTATGTGCTGAACCAATTGTCAAAAGACACCACCAAAACAATAGACGAAAGCAGCGCTATGAAAACCGAAGCTTTTGAAGTATTTAAAAAATACAGGCAGATGGATCCTAAGGCGGCATTGCTTGAGGAAAATACCAACTCGCCTTTATTTGACATATACCTGGGTTTTTCAAGCGACCTGGCAATAAAAGCATACAATTCAAAGAACCCTGAAAGTGCTTTTGCTAATTTTAAAAAAGGGGTGGATGTGCATGATTACATTTACTCTAATAACCTTGTTGGCAGCAATGGGTTTAAATTTTCTGCGTTGGACACTATTATTGTTTTGTATGCAGCTATAGCAGCACAGGAATCAAAAAAGCCTGACGAAGCAGCCACATACTATAAAAAAATTGTTGATGCCGGCTTATCGGGCGACAACTTTGCGGATGCCTACAATTTTTTAGCTGATTACTATAAAAAGAAAAAAGACAAGGCCGCTTTTACGGATATTCTTGACAAATCAAGGAAGCTTTACCCCAAGAATAACGAGTATTGGATGGCACTTGAA
>CAYRRL010000348.1:0-3962 GCA_964426665.1 uncultured Ferruginibacter sp.
AGGCAATTGAAACCGCTTCAGCCAAAATAAAAATTATTGGCACACGCTATACAGCGGCAATGGAGAAAGCAACAGGGCTATAGTTTTTAAATTACAAAAATAGCCTGTCTTGTTCGCCTTAATATTCCTCTATAAAAGCAATCCCGTTAATTAAGGCTTCTGTATTCAACAGGTGATACACCGACTTTTTGTTTGAACAGCCTTGTAAAATGCTGCGGATATTTAAAGCCCAATTCATACGCCACCTGGCTTATCGATTTGTCAATATCAAAAATTCTTTGTTTGGCTACATCTATTACTTTAGACTGAATATATTCCTGTGCCGTTTTGCCGGTTTCTTTTTTTATTAAATCCCCGAAGTAGCCTGCAGACAAATGCAATTCATCAGCACAAAAAGCTACTGATGGCAAACCTATGGTTTGTGGTTTGCCTGATTGAAAATAATTATTTAATAAGCCTTCAAACTTTTCTAAAATACCTGAGTGTGCTTTTTCACGGGTAATAAACTGGCGCTCATAAAAACGGTTGCAATAATTCAGGAACAGTTCAATATTAGATACAATCAGTTTTTTACTGTGGTTATCAATCGCATGTTGCAGTTCATATTCAATCTTTGCAAAACAATCCAGCACTATTTTTCTTTCCCGTTCCGATAAATGCAGTGATTCATGCGATTGATAACCGAAGAAACTGTAATCCTGTATATGCCTGCCCAAAGAAGTACCATGTATTAAATCAGCATGAAATACCAGTGCATAACCTTTGGGCTGGTAAGTTTCGCCATTGCTGTTCATGCCGGCCACCTGCCCCGGCGCAAGAAAAACCAATGTGCCTTCCTGGTAATCATAGGTATGCCTGCCATAAACCAAATCGCCGCATTTCACATCTTTTAAAAAAATTGTGTAAAAGCCAAAATACATTTTTGAACCCTGCCGTGGCTTTGCTTTGGATAAATCAACCACACTTACCAATGGGTGCAGTGTTTCGTTGTTGTTGAAAACATTGTAATCGTTTACTGTTTCAAATCGCCGTATATTATCCATTGAAATTATTTTAATGGCCTAAAATTACCGCCTTGTCTCCAGTTTATACAAGGGTAATAACGAAAACAGCAATATTGGTAAGAGAAACAGCAATCTGTATACCACCTGGTGCAGGCAAACCGATGACCTTTGCCATGAAATATTTTTACTCATTACTTTAAAATAAAAAAATGAAAAGATTAATTCTTCCGCTGATAATGCTTTTTCTAAGTGTTCAAACTTTTGCTCAAAATGCTGTAGAAGACCAAATTAAAACACTGAGCAGGCAAAAATGGCAATGGATGTCAGATAAAAATGCAGATACACTGGCTCACCTGTTCCACGATAAATCAATGTTTGTACACATGGGTGGCAGTTGGGGGAAAGAGCAGGAATTATCTGTAATCAAATCCGGCGGCATTCATTATAAAAAAGCTGAGGTTTATTCGGTTATTGTAAATATTATTGGCAACACTGCCATACTGTTAAATGAAATTGATTTGGTGGCAGTTGTTGGCGGTAACGAAGTAATCAATCCTTTTATGGTAACAGAGGTATATGTAAACGAAAATGGGCAATGGAAAATGGGGTCTCTTACTTTTTCAAAACTATTAAGGGCTGTTAAAATGAAATAACCAAGAATATGTTTAATCTAAAAAAAATCAATCAGTCAACAGCAATTGTAATTATCTCAATTGCAATTGCACATTGCTTCACACTTTGTGCATCTGCCCAAAAAACTATGAGCAACATTCCAATTATTATTCAGCAGCAAGGTGCTTTTTCTGCCGGCGGCACGGTTAATAAAAGCGAAGGCAGTTTTGACGCTATAAAACCCTGGTACGAGCAGCAGGGTGGCCAAACAAGGCACGGCGACCATGCCGATGTGTTTTATCAAATACCTGCAAAAGCAAAACACAATGCAATGGTGTTCCTGCATGGTTACGGGCAAAGCCGCCGTAGTTGGCAAACAACTGCCGATGGCAGGGAAGGTTTTGATAATATTTTTTTACGCAAAGGCTATGGTGTTTATTTGGTTGACCAGCCGGGCCGTGGCGCTGCCGGGCAAACAACCACCCCCGGGCAAATAACTGCAACACCAGATGACCAAACCTGGTTTACACAATTTCGCATTGGCTTGTACCCAAATTTTAATGAAGGCGTTCAGTTTCCTAAAGACAGTGTATCGCTGAATAATTTTTTCCGGATGATGACACCCAACACAGGTACAGTGAATGAAGAAACAATTGTGAATGCAATGTCTGCTGTATTTGATAAATCAGGCGATGGTATTTTGTTTACACATTCCGCAGGCGGTGCGCCGGGTTGGAAAACGGCTATCAAAAATGATAAGGTAAAAGCAGTTATTGCTATTGAACCGGGTGGGTTTGCTTTTCCCGAAGGTGAAACACCGGCAGACAACCGGGGCGGCAAAGGGGTGCCATTGGAAGAATTTAAGAAGCTTACAAAAATTCCGATTGTTGTTTATTACGGCGATTATATTCCAAAAGAAGAAACAAAAGCTTACTCATTAAATTTTTGGCGCAATGTGCTTGCCACTGCAAGGCAATGGGCTAAAGTGGTGAATGCCCATGGAGGAGATGCAACCATAGTTTATTTGCCGGATACAGGAATAAAGGGAAATACACATTTTATCATGTCAGATTTGAATAATGCTGAAATAGCAGCATTGATAGCAAAGTGGATAAAAGAAAAAGGGCTTGATAAATAGTATACAGTAAAATATTATCAAATGAAATTTTTTAAAGTTTATGGTTCGGCAATAATTATGTTTTGCATTTCAATGTTTGCAAACACTATAACTGCTCAACAAATGAAAACAGCAAATACAAGCTTAAGCAAACAGGAAAAAAGCATTATTGCCATTTCATCCCTTGCTGCAAAAGGGGATTTGGTTAAGCTGAAAGCAGAACTGAGCACCGGGCTTGATGCAGGGCTTACTGTAAACGAAATAAAAGAAGTGCTAATGCATTTGTATGCGTATTGCGGTTTTCCAAGAAGCATTCTTGGCTTGCAGACTTTTATGGAAGCGCTGAGTGAAAGAAAGGCAAAAGGCATCGCTGATACTGAAGGCAAAGGCGCATCGCCTGTACAGCAGGATTCAAGTAAATACCAACGGGGAAAAAAGATTTTAAGTGAGCTTACTAAAATGCCACAAACAGATAAACTCAGTGGCTATTCCGCATTTGCGCCTGTAATAGATACCTTTTTAAAAGAGCATTTGTTTGCGGATATTTTTGAAAGGGATGTATTGACTTATGTACAACGGGAATTGGTAACTATTTCCGTAATAGCCACCATCGGCAATGCAAACCCCATGCTGCAGGCGCATTTAAGAATTTCATTAAATGTGGGCATTACTCCGCAGCAGTTACAGGAGTTTGTAACCATCATTAAGCCTGCTGCAGGGATTACAGAAGCGAAAGCAGCACAGACTGTTTTAAACAGTGTACTAAAAAGCCGGGCATCTGAATAATTTTTTAATAGTGCAATCATGAAAAAGATAAAATACTTAATAACAGCATTCGCAACAACAGCTTTTGTTATGGTAACAGCAACTGCACAAACAAAACAAAACCCATTTGGATTAGTATATGATGGGGCTATTACAGAAAATGTGGAAGGGAAAGTAAACATTCATCCTGTAACATATAAATTGAACGGTGTTATCATAGCTGCCAATGTGTACACACCAGCAAGTTATGGCCCGGCAAAGAAATATCCTGCTATAGTTATTGCACACCCAAATGGTGGTGTAAAAGAACAAACGTCCGGCTTGTATGCACAGCGGTTAGCAGAGCAGGGCTACATAACCATTGCCGCAGATGCAGCATACCAGGGAGCAAGCGGCGGCGAGCCCCGCCATACAGATAAACCTTTTTACAGAATTGAAGATATTCATGGCATGGCAGATTTTAT
>CAYRRL010000349.1:0-3939 GCA_964426665.1 uncultured Ferruginibacter sp.
TTACTTACCTGTGAATACCGCCTTTCTTTTTTCCAGAAAAGCCCCTGTGCCTTCTTTCATATCCTCCGTTGCAAACGCATTCCCAAATTCTTCTATCTCTTGTGCAAAACCGTCTTTGCTTTCATCCAGCGCAGCGTTGGCTGCTTTAATGCAGCCTGCAACAGCCAGCGGCGCTTTGCTGTTAATCAACTCTAATATTTTTCTGGTGTGTTCCAGCAATGTTTCTTGTGTGGTTACATAATTTACCAAGCCCAATTGCTTTGCTTCATTGGCATCAATCATGTGGGCGCTCATCAGCATTTCCATCGCTTTGCCTTTGCCAACCAAATACACCAGGCGTTGTGTGCCGCCATAGCCCGGTATCAGGCCAAGGTTTACTTCGGGCTGGCCAAACCTGGCATTTTCGCTTGCAATGCGGAAGTGGCAGGCCATTGCCAGTTCGCAACCGCCGCCTAATGCAAAGCCATTTACCGCAGCAACAATGGGCTTGGGGCTGTTTTCAATTTTGAAAAAAATATCCTGCCCACGCTTTGCCAACGCCATTGCACCGGTTTTGTCAAGGCCTGCAAATTCAGTAATGTCTGCACCGGCTACAAATGCCTTTGGGCCAGCGCCGGTAATAATAGCAGATTTTATTTCAGCATTGCTGTTGATATAACCCACTGCTGTGTTCAGGTCAGTAAAAACATCTTTGTTCAGGGCATTCAATTTATCGGGTCGGTTAATGGTGATGGTGTAAATGCCATTGGTTAGGTCGGCTGCAAGCGTTGTGTACATAATTTTTTTTTCAAAAGTATTAATTACAAACCAATAACAGTTTTTTGGGCTGCAACGATTAGTTTTGGCAAACAGTTTACTGTTTTATAAAACGATTACGCAATGGCGCTGAAAAAAATAACGAAGGCTTTATTTTTTCCATTAATACTTGTGCTTCTCCCTGTTGTTGCTTTTTGCACCAATTATTACATCAGCAATAGCGGCAATGATGATAACATTGGCACATCAGCTGGGCTCGCATGGCAAACCATTGCAAAACTGAATGCAGCCAGTTTTAAAATAAGCCCGGGCGACAGCATACTTTTTAAACGGGGCGAAACTTTTTTTGGCAGCATACGATTGAGAGCCGGGGGCACAAAAAACGAACCCATTGTTTTCAGTGCTTATGGCGAAGGCAGCAGCCCTGTTATCACTGGCTTTGTAACAATTAAAGGCTGGCAAAAAAAAGAAAATAATATTTGGGAAGCCACAGCGCCTATGCTAAGCCCCATGCTGAACATGGTTATTATTAATGGGCAGCCGCAGCAAATAGGCCGCTACCCTAATGCAGGTGCCGCAGGCGGTAATTTAAGCTATGAAAGTTTTGCAGGCAAATTCAGCATTACAGATAATGAACTGGATAAATCAATCAACTGGGAAGGCGCAGAAATAGTTGTGAGGAAAAATTTATGGGCAGCAGAAAGATGCAGGGTGGTAAAGCAGCAGGGCAACACTATTACATTCACTAACGCTTACCCTGCGGCCAATGGCAATAATAAACTTATCATATACGATGGCATTAAAAGCGATATTTATTTTTTTCAAAAAAGCTACCGCACGCTCGACCAGCAGGGCGAATGGTTTTTTGACAGCAGCAATAAAAAATTGCAAATGGTTTTAAACGACACATCAGTTGTTGTAAAAGCATCAGTTATTGACACGTTGGTTCATACCGGTGCTTATTCTTATATCAATTTCAGCGGGCTTTCATTTGAAGGCGCAAATATGGCTGGTATTTTTAACAGGGGCGGCAATTATATTACAGTGTCGCATTGCAGTTTTACAAACATTGGTGGCCGTGCCATACATTTCTGGAACACAGGCGATGTAATTATTGATGATGTGCAAACAAATAATATTTTGAGCTCCGCTATACAAATCTCATCGCTTAAAAAAGAAAACGCCACAGTAAAAAACTGCAGTATAAAAAACACCGGCCTGCTTATTGGCATGGGCTCTTTTTTTGATGATATGGATTACAAAGCCATTTCTGCAGTAATGGCAAGCAATGTGCTGATTGAAAACAACAATATAGACAGCGTTGGGCTCACGGGCATACAATTCCAGGGCAGCAATGTATTGGTGCAGCATAATTTTATTAATCATTATTGCCTGGTGCTGCATGATAGCGGCGGAGTATATACTTTTCTGGGCGGCGAAAAAGACAACCCAAGGCCTGAATACGTAAACCGGGTGGTGAAAGAAAATTTTATTTTTAATGGTGGCGGCATGGGTGGCAACTACAACGGCCGCGGCAAGGCAGAAGGTGTATACACAGATGGCGGCTCAGTGAATATTGATATTATAAACAACACAATTGGCTTTGTAAGCAATAAAGCTTTTGCTACCAACAACCCGTTGAATGTTAAGATTAATAACAATACCTGCTTTAATAATGGCGGCGGCTGGGGCGCTGCAAGAGTAAATACATGGCAAAAATTTGGGGGGCTTGAAGTGAAGAATAATATTTTTTATTCGCTGTACAATTACGAGAATAGCGTAAATTTTTTATACAATGGGCTTGACACACCTGAGGATCTCACCATTTGGGAAGCTATTAAGCTTGCCGGCGATGCTGACGGGAATTATTATAATACAACTAATCCTTTTGGTTTTATTTATGCTTATTCAGCTGTAGCAGATAAAACTTTCGCCTATCCGTCTCCCTTAACGTTTGAGCAATGGCAATCATTTACTAATCAGGACAGGCATTCAAAGCGGCCTGCAAAAACTTTCCCGGTATTTACGCTGGCAAAAAAAGCAGGCGATGATTTGGTAAAGAACGGGAAGTTTGAAAGCGGCACAAATAATATACAAGTACACGGCAGTGGCATAAAAAGCGGATGGGACAACAGCGGTAAAGTAACAGGCAAAGGTTCTTTAAAAATTGAGTGTGTTGAACCTCAGCCTAACCGTTTTGCATTAGTACACAGCCAGGCAGGCGTTTTGCAAAAGGGGAAAAAATATTTGCTGTCTTTTAAAACAGCGGGCACTTCCGATTGTGGTATTGTAAGGGCGTATTTAAGAAAAACTGAATCGCCTTACACAATTATTTCAGCTATTCAGCGCCAGCCTTTTGGAACTGATAAAAAAACACATGAGTTTTTGCTGGAGCCAGATGCAGGCGGGGAAACAAATTTTGTAATTGAAATAGAAAAAAACTCCTGCACTGTTTATATAGACGATATTGAATTGCATGAGGCGGATGGCGTTTTTGTAAATATCCGGCAACACACAAGGCTTGAATACAATACTACCGGAAATGCAGTAGATGTGCTGTTGGATAAAAATTATATTGGCGTGGATGGAACCAAATACAAAGGGAAGATTACATTAGCCCCTTACCGCAGCGAAATTTTGATTGAGGATACCAGCTTTTAAAAATTGCGGTTGGTTTTTACCCATTCGCTTATGTAGCCAACTATTTCAGTTGTAGAAGTGCCGGGCGGGAATAATTTCCCAACGCCGCTTTTATTCAGTTCAGCCATGTCTTCATCGGGTATAATGCCGCCACCGGTTACCAATACATCATCCATTTGTTTCTCCTTCATAAGTGCCATTATTTTGGGGAACACGGTATTGTGTGCGCCGCTGAGTATGCTTACGCCAATGGCATCCACATCTTCCTGCAGAGCGGTATTTACTACCATTTCGGGTGTTTGGCGCAAGCCTGTGTATATCACTTCCATCCCTGCATCACGAAGGGCAGTGGCAATAACCTTAGCGCCGCGGTCGTGGCCATCAAGGCCAACCTTGGCAACAAGAACTCTGATGGGGCGTTTCATATAGAACGTGCAATGTTTATGAAAGTAAAGATAGGGTATGCTCAATCCTTTTCACCGTTTCTTCCTTGCCAATCATGCCGGCAATATCAAATACGCCTGGCCCAAATTTGCCGCCTAC
>CAYRRL010000350.1:0-3931 GCA_964426665.1 uncultured Ferruginibacter sp.
CACATGAATGCCCTTTTCTAATAATTCTTTTACGATTGTTCCGTGGTATTTGGTTGGCGCTGCTACAAACACGGCTTCGGGGTTTGTTTTGTCCAGCATTTTTTTATAGTCAGAAAAACATTCAAAGGATGAATATTTTTCCAGCACATCTGTTACAATCTTTGATGTGTCTGCCACGCCCACCACTTTTACATCGGGGTGTGCGCCAAGTATTGCCAAATGCGATATGCCCATTTTGCCTGCGCCAATTAATGCAACTCTTACCATTTTACTTTTTAAATTTTAATATTTCTGATTTAAATAAATTATATGCTTCCTTGCCTTTGTTCATTAATTCTAATGCAGGCGGTGCGTTTTTCAAGCTTTCAATATAACTGGTTACTTTTTCAGGTGTAATGTTTGGTTCATGCAGCATCAGGCCCTTTGACAGCAGGAATGAATCTACGTCTAACAAATCGTCCTGGTAAACTGAAATTGTTGGAATCCCCAATATCGCCATCTCTCTTGTCATAGACCCGCCGGCGCCAATAAAAATCGTACAGTCTGCAGCTATGGCATCAAAGCCAAGCGGCTTATCGGGCACATAAGTTTTACTGAATTTTTGCTGCTTGTAATGGTTGCTTTGGTTAGCATCTCTTGGCAATACAATGATTTTGTATTTATCCTGCAGGGCAAGAATAGTATCGTCCAAAAAATTTTCTTTCCCTTTGTAGTATTGTGCTGTTTGCGGCTCGGGGCGTATATAAATTTTTACATCCCCTGATATATTTTGTTTTCTTTTTGCCTGTATTTCTTCGCCTTTGCTCCACAGGTAAATGCCTTCTTTTACGCCGGGGTATTGAATTACTTTTTTTGCGCTAACGCCAGTTTTAGCAACTTTGTCTACGGCTAAATTTTCGGGTATTAAAATTTTGCTGGCGCAAATGAATGCAGGCTTATTGCCCATTGCATGCTCGTTGTCGTTTGTATAAATAGACGGAACGCCGATTAGCTTTGCAACAACAGGGGAGTGGAAGGAGCTTTGTGAGATGGCCAGGTCAACTTTTTGGGGCTTTAAAAACTTCCGCAGCTGGTTTACCCTGATAGGGTATCCAAAGATTTTTTTCCAAAGATTTTTACCGTAGTGCTCGCCAACAGTTGTATGCTTTAAACCCTTTTGGTCAAGCAGGGCAATAGTGTTGGCTAATGGCCTTGAAGTAATGATGATTTCGTGCCCATCTTTTTCCAACTCTTTTATAAGCTGGTAAAACATGTTTACATGCGGCGAGTTTGAAATGTCAAACCATATTTTCATACGAATAAGTATAAGTTATTTAACAGGGTAAAAATTATTGTTGTTTAATTTACGTGGTTATATAAAGCAGCAGGCCGCTTTGCTTCATTTTTTTGCAAAAGCCTTTCATAAATGCCATTTAGCTTTTCCACTAAGGCAATTACTGAATAATCCTGCACCATTTCAAACGAGTTGTCGCCATAATTTTCCAATATAGCGGGATTGCCTTTTATTTCTGCAAATATTTTCTTCAATGCGTCTATGTCGCCGGGCACAAGCAGCCAGCCATTTTTGCCGGGCTTTACCACGCTGCCAATGCCGCCTACATTTGTTGCAATTACCGGCTTTTTGTATGCCATGGCTTCCAGTATCGACATAGGCAGCCCTTCATAGTAGGATGTGAGTATAAAAAGGTTGCATGAGGCTGTTAGTTCTTCCTTTTCTTTGCCGCTTACCCAGCCCTTGTATTCTATTAAGTTTTCAAGCCCGTTTTGTGCTATCAGCGCTTTCACTTTTTCAAGGGCGCTGCCGCTGCCGGCAATATTGAGCTTGAAAGACCCTTTCAAATTTTCTTTGTTTTGTATAAATAGATCAATAATGTCAAATATGCCTTTGTCTTTTGTAATGTGGTTAAGGTAAAGCACCTGTACAGGCATTTCAACATTGTTCCTTTTTACAATTGCCGGGATGGTAACAGGGTTGTTAAGAATAATAGCTTTTGGCTTTTTGGTGATGCTGTCAAAGAATATTTTCCATTCAGGCGACAAAGTTGCCAATTCGTCAGAAAGGTTCAGGATATACCTGATATAAGCTTTTTTTGTTTTTCCTGATTCTTCATAATACATTTTAAACCCGCCTGCATGGATATGGAAAACTGTTTTTTTGCCAAACAATTTTGCCAGCAGCAGTATCATTGATTTCCTTATAAAACTTCCCTGGAATGAACTGTGTATATGGACGATTTTTATATCACGCCTGCTTATCATCCACCATATAAATTTTATTTTGGCTTTTGCAAAATACCATAAGGCGGCAATGCCGCCGCTTTCGGTGCATGTGGGCAAGAAGTTGAACTTGTTTAGGTGCATGTGGTATACCTTAAGCACAGCAGCTATGCCCCCTTTCAAATCAAAGTGGGGGCCTACAAACAAAACATGCTTCGAGTAGTCTTTCATCTATCAGCTTATTGCGGCGCTGCATTTTTGCAAAGGCAACGCTAACCTTTTCCTTAGTTTAAAACGGAATTTACGGTGCTGTTAGTATAATCCGCAGCGCTTTGGCGCCTGGCTTTATTAGGACAATAAAAAATTGGCGGTAATAGTAAATGCATTAAGGGTAAACAACCATCTTTTTGTGGGGCTTCAGTGGCCACACGCCTACCATGCGGCATATATTTTCCTCAAAAGTGGAGCTTTCCACCATCATCAGACGGGGCAGGTTGAAGGGGTTTTTTAGTCTTTCCCTGGTAATATATGTCTGCTCTGTGGAAAAAGCAATTGTATAGCCAAACCTTTTTAAAAAGCTTATTTCCCTGTTGGAGTAATCGCCATTGGGGTAGGCAAAGTGTGTTACTTCCTGGTTTATCCAATCTTCCAGTTTTTCTTTGGAATGCACTATTTCGTATTTAGACACTTCGTTGCTGCACCTCGGCAATATAGGGTGGGAGGCTGTGTGGCTGCTGATGGTAACGTATTTTGTCTTGGCAATCTCTTTCACCTGGTCAACGGTAAGCGCCTCCCTTTTCAATTGTATTTTTCTTTTGGTCTCTTCTATTATCCTTAGCCTGTCTTCGTTGTCTATTGTTTTAAAAAACTCCACAGATTCTTTTGACAGGCCAACTCTCCTTGCTTCTTTAATGTAAGACCACCAGTAGCCGTTGCCTTTTTCCACCACATCGGTGCTTACAAATATTTCCACGGGCACGCCATTTTGCACAGCCACCGGCACAATGTTGTCAAGGTTGCTTTGCCAGCCATCGTCAATAGTAAGCACTACCGCTTTGCGGGGAAAAGGCTTTTGCCCATTTACAATTTCCTCCAATTCGTACACTGAGATAAAGTGAAAGCCCTGCTTAGTTAACCACCCAACGCATTCGCTAAAAAATTCTTTGCTGGGCGCATGAAAACAAAAACAAAGCATATAATCGCCATTCTGTATTTTTTTTACAGCACGCTTTACCGCCCCAGACCATATGATAGCCTTGGCAAGGTATTTACCGAAATTGCTTCTTAAAGATGCTTTCACAAAAAAAAATTATCAGGGTTTAAATAAGAAACGAAAACCGGCATGTAAAAGTTTTAGGATAAAAACGGAAAATTTGCCGGGCTGGTATTTGTAAGGATAATTGCTTTTTACAAATGTAAAAGAAAGCGTATTTGAAAATTGTTAACCGCTTGAAAATTATTTGTAGATGCGATTAGCGAGTTTTTTGCCTTTATATACGTCAATAAACTCCGCCGTCATCCTGCCAAGCAGGAATTTCTCCTTTATAGTTTCAAGGGCATTCAGGCCCATTTTTTTTCTTTCTTCAGGGTTTTCATACAAATAAACGAGGCGCTTTTCAAGCGTTTCCCTGTCTTTGTTTTTTATCAAAAAGCCATTATAGCCATCTGCCAGCACTTCGTTGGTGCCGCCGCCTTCTGTTGCCACCACGGGTTT
>CAYRRL010000351.1:0-3916 GCA_964426665.1 uncultured Ferruginibacter sp.
AACTACAAAGGCGATTATTATTTATTCAGCACCAACCAATGGGGCTATTGGTGGAGCGATGATATGCTGAACTGGAAATTCGTAGAAAGGCGTTTTTTGCGCCCATGGAATGATACCAAAGATGAACTATGTGCACCGGCAGTTGGAGTCATTGGAGATACAATGGTGGTATTTGGCAGCACCTACACCAAAACATTTACACTCTGGGGAAGTACAGACCCGAAAGGCAACAAATGGTTCCCACTTGTTGATTCATTTGAAATCGGCGGTTGGGACCCTGCATTTTTTACAGATGACGATGGCAAATTTTATATGTACAATGGCAGCAGCAACAACTACCCGGTATATGGTGTGGAGCTTGACAGGAAGACATTCAAGCCAAAAGGCACAAGAACGCCCATGTATATTTTAGAAGCATGGCGCTATGGCTGGCAGCGTTTTGGCGAATACATGGACAATACTTTTTTAGATCCCTTTATTGAAGGATCGTGGATGACAAAGCATAATGGCAAGTATTATTTTCAATATGGTGCACCGGGAACTGAAATGAGTGGTTATGCAGACGGCGTGGTGGTAAGCGATGCGCCATTATTTGACGGGCATCAAATATTTCCACAAAGCGATCCTTACAGTTCAAAGATGGGCGGCTTTTCAAGAGGTGCTGGGCATGGTGCAACATTTACAGACAACAATAATAATTACTGGCATATTTCCACCAGCATTATCTGTGTAAAAAATACCTGGGAAAGAAGAATGGGTATTTGGCCCGCCGGCTTTGACAAAGACGATGCGATGTGGTGCAATGCAGCTTTTGGCGATTATCCTTTATACCTGCCATCGGCAATCACAAAGGATGCATTCCGCCCCGAATGGTATTTATTGAATTACAGAAAACCTATTACGGTGTCTTCAACATTGGGTGCTTTTTATGCCAACAATGCCAACGATGAAAGCATAAAAACATACTGGAGTGCAAAAACTGCCGATAAAGGCGAATGGATACAGTCAGACTTGGGCAATGTATCAACCATAAATGCCATACAAATAAATTACGCAGACCAGGATGCGGCGTTCATCGGCAAGCAAACAACCATTTATCATCAATACAAATTGTATTCTTCTTTGGATGGGAAAAAATGGAATTTATTGGTTGATAAAAGCAATAACAAAACAGATGTGCCGCATGATTATGTGGAACTGGAAAAACCTGTGCAGGCAAGATTTATTAAACTGGAAAACATCCACATGCCAACCGGCAAATTTGCTGTGAGCGGGCTTCGGGTATTTGGCAACGGCGGCGGTGCTAAGCCAGATGCTGTAAGAAATTTGATTGTGTTAAGAACAGAGAAAGACAAACGCAGTGCTTACATCAAATGGAACCCGGTTGATAACGCTTTTGCATATAATTTGTATTATGGCACAGCGCCGGATAAATTATACAACTGCATTATGATTTATGATTTTAATGAGTATTGGTTTAAGGCGATGGACTTGAAGAAAACGTATTATTTTTCTATTGAAGCAATCAATGAAAACGGCGTGAGTGCAAGGACACCTGTACAAAAAGCAGAATAATGAAACTAATCAGGCTTATCATTCTTTTTCTTTTGTGCGGCAATGCTGTTGTTGCCCAACTGCCGCCACCTTTTTATGAAGACATACAAGCCTTCAAACAAAAAGATAAAGACAGTATGCCTCCGAAAGATGCCATACTGTTTATAGGCAGTTCTTCTTTTACCAAATGGACAGACGTACAGGATTATTTCCCCAAACATGCCATTATCAACCGTGGTTTCGGAGGTTCTACGCTGCAAGATGTGGTTCGTTATGCAAATGACATTATCATTCCTTACCATGCAAAGCAAATAGTTATTTACTGCGGTGAAAATGATGTGGCTTATTCGGACGAAACAACACCTGAAATGGTACTGGAAAGATTTAAGCAGTTATTCAAAATAATCCGTGATGATAACCCTGCGGTGCCTGTCGCTTTTATTTCACTAAAGCCAAGCCCAAGCAGGAAACATTTGTGGGAGAGAATGAAAAAAGCCAATAAGCTTATAAAGCAATACCTGGTTTCAAATAAAAAAACAGTATTTATAAATGTATGGCCAGCTATGTTTGATAAAAACGGAACAATAAGGGACGATATTTTTATTGAAGACAATTTGCACATGAATGCAAAAGGATATCACATCTGGCAAAGACTAATTGCTCCGCACCTTGTAAAATAAAATGATAAGGATAACCGCTACTTGTTTATTAATTGTTTTTTGCATAGCTCATGCTGTTGCTCAAAAAATAATGAAGTTGTCATCCCCTGATGGCAACATTGTTTTCACTTTGTCTTTGAAAAAGGATAGGCCAGTTTATTCAGTAGCTTATACTAAACAGACACTCATTGATAATTCGGCTGTAAGTTTTCAATTTGAAAATGCAAATAATCCTGGGGATTATACAGTAGCAAATAAAGCATCCTATGCTTCCGGCATCGAAAGGTACAATCTGATTGTAGGTAAAACGTCCACTATAAGCCATGCATATAAAAGCTCTTCAGTAACCTTAAAAAAGGGCAATCATAATATTGTAATTGATGCGAAGGCTTTTGATGATGGGATTGCTTTTAAGTATTCTTTTTCATCAGGTGTTGAAAATGATGCGATGGAAGAAGAGCAAACACAATTCAATGTAACGGGCAACCCAATCATTAAAGCATTGCAGCTTCCGAACTTTACCACATCGCATGAAGGCATTTACACCACAGCTCCATTAAGCAAAATAAAAAATGATACGCTGATGGATATGCCTGTATTATTGCAATTCCCCAACAGCATCTGCATGGCAATTACTGAAGCAGCATTGCTTGATTATGCCGGTATGTATTTAATAAAAAAGAATGGAGTATTGACAAGCCAGCTATCGCCATTGCC
Organism: uncultured Ferruginibacter sp.; assembly: GCA_964426665.1. Lineage (GTDB taxonomy): Bacteria > Bacteroidota > Bacteroidia > Chitinophagales > Chitinophagaceae > Ferruginibacter. Next base: position 2,931 of record CAYRRL010000351.1, read on the forward strand.
CAACCAGCAGGCGGTGAAAGTAAAATTGAAGCCTGAGCATGAAAGCCCATGGCGGGTTTTAATGATTGGAAATAATATTGGCACATTAATAGAATCAAATATTCTTACAAGCCTTTGCCCGCCGCTTGCGTTAAAAGAAACCAGCTGGATACAAACAGGCACTACTACTTTTCCTTGGTGGAATGGAACTATTATACCCGATACCAATTTTGCAGTAGGTAATAATTTTGAAACAAATAAATACTATATAGATTTTTGTGCGGCAAACAATATCAAATATCATACGGTAGTAGAAGCCAATGGCCACGAATGGTACACCAATGATGGCGGAGGCTACCAGCCGGGCAATAATGTGGATGTAACCAAACCAGTTGACTGGCTTGATATGAAACAGGTTTGTGATTATGCAAAGTCAAAAGGGGTAGGCGTAAGAGTGTGGGTGCATTGGAAAGCCCTGTACCCAAAACTGGATACCGCTTTTGCGGTGTTTGAAAAATGGGGATTAAGTGGAATGATGGTTGATTTTATGGACAGGGACGACCAGGAAATGGTAAACATCCAAACAGAAATTTTAGAAAAAGCTGCAAAGCGCCATTTGCATATACAGTTTCATGGCGCTTACAAACCAACAGGGTTGCATCGTACTTATCCTAACGAATTTACCAGGGAAGGAACGTTGAACTATGAAACGTATAAATGGGATACCACACTTACGGTAGATGATGATTTAAATATTGTTGTTACAAGGATGCTGGCTGGTTCAACAGATTATCATCTTGGTGGTTTCCGGGCTTTTGGCATGCCTCGCCAAAATGGCAGAGGCGCATTCAAAGTACAATACTCAAGGCCATTAACAATGGGTACCCGTTGCCACATGCTTGGTATGTATGTGGTACTGGAAAATTATCAGGGCATGGTATGTGATTATCCGGATGCTTATATTGGCCAACCCGGCTTTGAAGTATTGCAACACATACCAACCACTT
>CAYRRL010000352.1:0-3909 GCA_964426665.1 uncultured Ferruginibacter sp.
TTTGATATTAATGGCCTTTATGTAGCCGACACTGTTCCTGTTCCCAATAACTGAAAAAGTTTTTATATTCAGCCTTGAGTGGTTGTTGATTTCATAATTGGCAATTAAGGCAATGGTTGTCCACTTAATATCAAACCAGTTCCTGCTGCGGAAGCTTTGTTTTAAGTCGCCGCTGTTGAATTGAGCATCAGTTAAGCCACCGGGCTGCTGGCTCCGGATAGCTGAATGCATGGCTTCGGCAGACAAAGAAAATTTATTGCTGAACTTAAATGTATAAGTACCAAAGGCGCTGTTGGTATAATAGCGGCTGTTTTGCCGCCAGCCGTCGGCATTGCGGTGGTCAACAAAAGCATAATAGTTAGAGCGTTTTGTTTCGCCGCCGATGGCATTGTAGGTATTAAACAAGCCGTTGCTGCCAACCGTTTGCTGTGTTTCAAACTGGAAGGGCTTGTTTATATCGCTGCCATTGCGCAAAATATAATTTACCAGGCCCCCAAACTGCGGGCCGTACTGCAATGAACCCTGCCCCCGCACAATTTCTATGCGCTGTACCGCCTGCAGTTGCGGATTGTAATACGCCTCTGGGTAACCGTAAGGGTCGGCTGCAATGTCATACCCATTTTGGCGCACATTAAACTCCCAACTCCTGTTGGGGCTTAATCCCCTTGCAGCAATACCGATTTGTATGCCGCTTCCATCGCTTTCCCATATGTGAATGCCGGGCACCTTGGCAATTACCTGCCGCATGGTATTTGTCACCACGTTGCCTTTCACGTTGTCCATCACAATCAGTGAATTCTTTTTGCCTGCATAAATTGAAGTGCCAACTATTTCCGGCAATTGGTGAATATCGGTTTTGCTGTTGCGCCCAATTACAGTTATTCCGGGCAAATATTTAGTTTTTAAAAGCGAGTCTTGTGCCAGGGCTGTATTTGCAAAAAACAAAAGCAGGGGCACGGGGAAAAGTATCTTTTTTACATTTGGTCTCATAATGTCTGATGCTGTTTTTTTGAAGTGCAAATTTGCTGGCAGCAGTTTATTATTGAAGTAGCTATCGGGAAAAGGGCTTACGCAAAAAGAAAAAGTTGGCTTTGCAGGCCAACTCTATGCTTTATAAAATTAATAAACTTTAATCCACTTTTGTCACCTTCACCACATTGGTTGGCAAATGCAAGGCAACGGGCGTGCTGCCTGTGCTTACCACCACATCGCCGCTTTTTATGAAGCCACGCTCTTTTAAAATGCTTATCTGGTCAAAAAAGATATCATCAAGGCTTTCTTCTTCTGCATAATAAAATGCCCTTACGCCCCAGCTAAGGCTAAGCTGGTTTATAAGGCTCCGTTCTTTGCTGAAAATAAACAAAGGCACCTGCGGGCGGTAGCTGCTGAGCATAAAAGCTGTATAACCGCTTTGTGTCATCCCCACCAGCGCATTGGCATCCGTTTCATCAGCAATTTTGCATGCGCTGTAACACAGTGCGTCGCTTAAAATAGATGGCGAATGCGGCTGTGGCGTTAGTATGTCGTCCCGGTCATAATCGTACACATTGTTCTCCACTTCCAAAATTATTTTGCTCATGGTTTCCACTACCAACTTGGGATAAGCACCCATGGCAGTTTCGCCGCTTAGCATCACTGCATCGGCCCCCTCAAGCACGGCATTGGCCACATCGGTAACTTCGCTGCGGTTTGGTTTAGTGCGTTCCATCATGCTTTCCATCATTTGCGTAGCCACAATTACCGGCTTGGCCCTGTGCATGCATTTTAAAATGATGTCTTTTTGAATCAATGGCACCTGCTCCACGGGCACCTCTACCCCAAGATCGCCACGGGCCACCATTATGCCGTCGCTTTCAAGAATAATATCACGGATATTTTTCAAGGCTTCGGGCATTTCTATTTTAGATATCAGTTTTATTTTGTTGTTCTTTGCATTTATCCTTCCCTTTATTTCCCTTACATCATTGGTGTTGCGTACAAAAGAAAGCGCCACCCAGTCAAGGTTTTTTTCCAAAATAAAATCAAGGTCGGCAATATCTTTTTCTGTAAGCGAAGGCATTGTCAATGCAGAATCAGGGAGGTTAACGCCTTTTTTAGGAAGCAATGTTCCGCCAAGCGTTACGGAAATTTTCACTTCCTTCTCATTCAGTACTTCTTTTACTTTCACTTCCATCTTGCCGTCATCCAAAAAAATACGTTCGCCAACTTTCACATCTTTTGCAAGGTTGGCATACGATACATAAATTTTTTCAGGCGTTCCAACAATCTTCTCAGTTGTAAAAATTATTTCCTGCCCTTCTTTCAATTCTATTTTGCCGCCTTCTAAATCCCCCACCCTTAATTTAGGGCCCTGTAAGTCGCCAAGGATAGCAATATTGAAAGGCTGGGTCCGGTTTATCTCTCTTATGTATTCAATTATCTGTGCCTTATCTTCATAGGAGCCATGTGAAAAATTTAGCCTGAAACAGTTCACCCCTGCCTGTACAAGCTCAAGCAATTTTTCATAAGTGGAACAGGCAGGGCCTACAGTTGCCACAATCTTTGTCCTTTTTATGGTGTGCTTAATCCCAGCTTCTTTGTCCATTTGCCTGTGCAGGTATTTGCTGATGTTCTTACTCATAAGAATTCGTTTCTTGTTGTTCGTTTCCCGTTTATTAAAAGCCATCATAGCAAGTAATAAGAAACGGGAAACAGTATTAAAATTACGATGCCAGTATTTTTACAATCTTCATCCACTCTTCGCTTATTCTTTGTTTCTTTTTTACCGCTTCATTTAATGGTATATAGCTCATCCTGTTGTTCACAATGCCCACAAATACATTGTGCCTGCCCTCAAGCAAACACTCAACGGCACTATAACCCATCCGGCTTGCAATAAGCCTGTCGAAACAACTTGGCGAGCCGCCCCTTTGTATATGCCCCAAAATACAAACCCTTGCCTCTGTATGCGGCATGCGCTCTTTAATTGCTTTGGCAACTTCGTTTCCGCCGCCAAATTCATCGCCTTCAGCCACCACAATAAGGTTTACCAGTTTTTTCCTTCTCTCTTTTTCAGTAAGTTGGCTAATGATTTCGTCAATGTTTGTTTTCCGTTCGGGAATTAAAATGTTTTCTGCGCCGGTTGCTATGCCGCTGTGCAATGCAATATAGCCAGCATCACGGCCCATCACTTCTATCACAAACAGGCGGTCGTGTGCATCCATGGTGTCCCTTATTTTATCAATTGCTTCAACAGCGGTATTCACTGCTGTATCAAAACCAATTGTAAAATCAGTGCCTGCTATATCTTTATCAATAGTGCCGGGAAGCCCAACGCATGGTATATCGTATTCGTTGCTGAACGTTTGTGCGCCGCGGAAACTGCCATCTCCACCAATAATCACCAAGCCATCAATCCCATGTTTTTTCAGGTTGTTATAAGCTTTCTTTCTGCCTTCGGGCGTAAAAAACTCTTTGCACCTGGATGTTTTTAATATTGTGCCGCCACGCTGTATAATATTTGCCACACTGCGGCTTTCCATTTTAAAAATATCGTCTTCCACCATCCCGGTATAGCCACGCATGATGCCAAATACATCCAGCCCATGGTAAAGCGCTGTACGCACTACGGCCCTTACACAGGCATTCATGCCCGGTGAGTCGCCGCCGGAAGTAAGCACTCCAATCCTTGTAACCTTTTTTTTCATCTGCTGTTTTCTTTTTTTTATGCCTTAAAAAACATCCGGCATACTCCGGAAAATGATTTTTTGCGGCTTTATTCATCAAAACTTAAATATCGCTCAACTTTATTTTAAAATCAATATTTTTTTAATGCGATTGTGTCAAAAATACATATTTAAGGGCAATAGTTTTTACAAATTGAACCTATAACGTTTGCGCTACCGTTCCAACTGCAAATATTTCTCATGC
>CAYRRL010000353.1:0-3908 GCA_964426665.1 uncultured Ferruginibacter sp.
TTGCTTACTGCAAAAGCAAAATCAGTAACATTTTGCGCTGAAAACTTCCAGGTGTTGCCATTATTTTTTTTGGTTATGCCGCCTGCCCTTACATCAGCAGAATCAACAATAAAAACTATATCGTCATTTTTTTCTGCATTGCTTAAGCGTTCGCAATATTTTTCATTAAGCACATCATTGCAGTTTTGCAAATCGCCTGTGGCCCATACCAAAAAATTATCGGGCACAGTGATGTTTACATCAAAATTGCAGAAGTCATTATAAAACTCCCCGTGGCCAAGGTGAGGCACAACATTCCAGCCATCCAAATCATCGTACACCGCAATGCGTGGGTAGAAGTAAGCAATAAATGCAGCGCCACCCTCTATTTCGCCAGTGCGTATGTGTGAGCCTTTATTGAGCTTATAGCTAAACTGAACAGTGAATTTTGTTGTTTGGTTTGGCTTTATGTTTACGCCTCTTACTGCCATATTAGTGCCGTCAACCATCAAAGCATCAGCAGGCTTTGGCTTGCCATCCACTTCCAGCTTGCTGATGTTGACGCCGTCTGTTAAATCTGCTGCTTCCACCGCCATGTCCCTTTCTGCGCCTTTTTTATACAGGTTGGGGTACAGTTTAAAAACAACTGCGTTCAATATATCAGGGCTGTTGTTTACATAGCTTATCTCTTCCGTACCGGTAACCAATCTTGACACAGGGTCAAAGGCCACAGCAATGGCATAGTCAGCTTTGTTTTGCCAATAATTTTTGCCTGGCCGGCCATCGGCAGAGCGGAAGCCATCATCGTATAACTTTTGAACATTGCGTGGCACTGGCAATTTAACCTGGGCAGAGGCAGCGCCGGCAATTGCAAGAAGAAATAATAAAAAGCGCATTATTATAAATTGATAAATAAAAATAAGAAAGCCAGCACTTAATAAAGCAACTGGCTTTTATAATTATTTGAGTGGCTAATTACTGATGTGAAACATTAAAACCAGCCTTTGAACTTCCTGAATACATCATTCCCGTTTGTAAATACCATTAGCCCGATGATGATGATAAAACCAACCATATTGGCTTTTTCCAAAAACTTGTCTGGCACTTTTTTGCCTGTAATAATCTCAAACAGCGTAAACAAAATATAGCCGCCATCAAGCATTGGTATAGGAAGGAAATTCATGAAGGCAAGCACAACGCTGAAGAATGCAGTGATGCTCCAGAATGCTTCCCAATCCCAACTGGTGCCAAATACCTGCGTCATGCTGGCAAAGCCGCCCATGCCTTTGTATGCGCCTGTTGAAGGCTGGAATATCAATTTGAACTGGTCAATGTAATCGTTCAGCTTATCAAATGTTTTTTTAATGCCTGCCGGTATGCTTTCAAAAAACCCATATGGCCTGGTATTAACTTTTAGCCAACCCATTGATTCCAGTTTGCTGATGCCTACAGGCGCAATGCCGAGTTTATGGTTTGCGTCCAGTTTTACATTGAAGGTTTTTTCGCTGCCGCTTCGCAACACAGTTACTGCCACAACAGCTGAGTCTTTCAGTTTGTCGGTATAACTTGAAATTTCATTCCAATATGCAACAGGCGTGCTGTCAAGCTTAACTATTTTATCGTTTGGCAATATACCAGCTTTGAATGCACTGCTGCGCTCAACAGATTTTTCGTCCATGCTGTCCACAACAGTTGGCATACGGAAATTGAGCAGCCCTTTTTTGTCAATCTTTTTAGTTGATAATTGACCCAGAATATCTTTTGGCACATGCAAGTCAACATTATTGCCATTTCTTTCCACTGTTACTTTATCGCCGCCTATCAATACTTTTTTCAACACATCATCAAAGTATTCAATTTTTCCGCCGTCAACGCTTATTACTTTGTCGCCGTCTTTAAAACCAATATTGTGCATTACAGAATCGCTTACAGCAATGCCATTTACAACAGATGCATTAATGATTTTCTTTTCGCCCCAAACAAACAGTATCATGCCATAAATGAGGAAAGCGGTTATCACGTTTACAATGATGCCGCCCATCATTATCAATAAGCGCTGCCATGCAGTTTTGCTCCTGAACTCCCATGGCTGCGGCGGCGCTTTTAATTTTTCAGCGTCCTGTGTTTCGTCCATCATGCCGTCAATTTGAACATAGCCGCCAAAAGGGAACCAGCCAATGCCAAATTCAGTATCGCCTTTTTTCTTTTTCCATAATGCAAAGTTCAACAGCGTTGGCACAGGGAATAAAAAGTCGAAGAAGAGGTAGAATTTATTAACCCGTGTTTTAAACAGTCGTGCAAAGAAATAATGCCCCCATTCATGCAGTACGATTAATAGCGAAAGGGATAAAAAAAACTGTGCTACTTTAATGAGCGTATCCATTTGGTTATTTGTTATTCGTTATTAGTGATGCCACTAAAGTTTTTGGTTGATAAATGATGCTGAAAATGTACAAGTGAGCCGATAGCTATCGGCTGGCACAACGATGCCGCCACGAAACACTGAAGCTGGCTACAAAACCCTTATATAAAAAAACATTGTTACAGCTTCATCAGCGAAGCGGCAAAAGTACGGGCTTCGCCATCGCTTTCAAAATATTGTTGCAGCGTGGGGGTTTCTATAAATGGCGTGTGCTGCATGGTTTTTTCCACAACAGCGGTGATATCGAGAAAGCCAATACGGTTGCGGAGGAAGGCCCACACAGCAATTTCATTGGCTGCATTTAAAATGCAGGGCATATTGCCGCCTTTGAAAAGCGCTTCTGTAGCCAGGGCTAAATTCCTGAATGTTTTAACATCCGGCTCTTCAAAGCCAAGCACAGGGTACTTGCGGAAATCAAGGCGTGGGAAATCATTTTTTATCCGGTTGGGGAAAGCCATCGCATATTGTATGGGCAGTTTCATATCAGGCAGGCCCATTTGTGCCTTCATGCTGCCGTCTTCAAACTGCACCATGCTGTGGATGATGCTTTGCGGGTGCACCACTACCTGCACCTGCTCGGGTTGCAAATTGAAAAGCCATTTGGCTTCAATCATTTCCAGCCCTTTGTTCATGAGCGTGGCAGAATCAATGGTGATTTTTGCCCCCATGGCCCAATTGGGGTGCTGCAGGGCGTGGTCACGTTTTACGTTTACCAAAAAGTTTGGTTTCTTGCCAAGGAATGGGCCACCGCTTGCCGTTAGCACTATCTTTTCAATTTTATTCCTGCCCTCGCCTACCAGGCACTGAAAGATGGCTGAGTGTTCGCTGTCAACAGGGATGATTGGGGTGCGCCTTTCATAGGCTTTCTGCATTACTATATCGCCAGCCACCACCAATGTTTCTTTATTGGCAAGGCCAATGGTTTTGCCTTTATCCACCGCTTTTAATGTAGGGCGCAGGCCGGCAAAGCCTACAATGGCGGCAAGCATAAAATCGTATGTGTCAAAATCTGCCACTTCTTCCAAGGCCTGCTCGCCTGCAAACACTTTTATATCAGCAGGCGCCAATGCCTCCCTTACTTTTGGGTACAAATTTTCGTCCCCAATTACCACGGCATTGGGGGTAAACTCCAATGCTTGCTTTATCAGCAAGTCAGCATTGGTTTGTGCGGTGAGTATCTCGGCTTCAAATAAACTTTTATTGGCACGGATTACTTCCAGTGCCTGTGTGCCTATGGAGCCGGTGGAACCGAATATGGCGATGCGTTTTTTTGGTGTCATGGTGCGTAGGTGGGTAAAGATAGAGGATAATGGGAAAAAAATAAACGTAGCAGTTGTTGCTCCCATTCAAATAGACTATGTGCACTTATCCTTCCTTTTGGAGTTTTTCATTTTCAATAACCTGCAAAACCCCTACTAAGAAGCTTTTATGAGCAGAACTTGTATATAACAATACGAATCCCCTAATAAGAGTTACGGCAAGAAAATAAAAAAGAAAGGTATTTGAC
>CAYRRL010000354.1:0-3904 GCA_964426665.1 uncultured Ferruginibacter sp.
CTGTGCTTTTAAAAAAGCACGTGGAAGGTGCAGGTGAAAAATTAATTATTGATTTGTCTATACCCTACAATGTGGAAGCTGCTGTAGGCGAATTGGAAAATGTAAGGCTTGTAAATGTGGATGAACTGTCAAGAATAAAAGACGCTACATTAGAAAGCCGCCGTACAGAAGTGCCAAAAGCAAATAGAATAATTGCTTACCATATCAGTGAATTTTTAGACTGGCATGCCATGCGGAAAAATGCGCCGGTACTAAAGGCAGTGAAAAATAAACTGCAGGCAATGAACAATTGCGAAATGTATACTGCGTACAGCAGCCGTGTAAATGCGCCTGCATCTACAGATACTGCTATACAGAAAGTAATTAACGGCATGGCAGTAAAAATGCGTAACGATAATAAGCCGGGCTGCAATTATATCGCTGCTATTAATGAGTTTATTGCCACAGGCACCCATTAAAATGAATAAGGTTATAAGAATTGGCACGAGGGAAAGCCAGTTGGCGGCATGGCAGGCTGCACAGGTACAGCAACTTCTTCTGCAGTATAACTTTTCTTCCGAACTGGTTTACATTAAAAGCGAAGGCGATATTGATTTGCAAACACCATTGTACGAAATGGGCGTGCAGGGGATATTTACCAAAAGCCTTGATATTGCCTTGCTAAATAATAAAATCGACATTGCTGTTCATTCAATGAAAGATGTGCCCACGCAATTGGCAAAAGGGATTATGGAGGCGGCGGTGTTGAAGCGGGCTTCTTATAAGGATTTGTTGGTTTATAAAGGGGAGTTATCAGTTGCCGGTGATCAGTTGGGGTATAAAAATAGTAAATGGCTTGACTCATCGCTTATCACCCATCACTCGTCACTGGCGATAGCGACCAGCAGCACAAGAAGGAAGGCGCAATGGTTGAACCGTTATCCTGAACATACTCTTGAAAACCTTCGTGGCAATGTGAATACAAGGTTGAGGAAACTGGAAGAGAGCAATTGGAACGGGGCAATATTCGCTGCGGCAGGTTTGGAAAGAATCAATCTGCGCCCGGAAAATTCGATAGAATTGGATTGGATGTTGCCGGCGCCGGCGCAAGGCGCAATTATGGTGGTATGCAGGGAAGACGATGATTTTTGTTTTACTGCCTGTAAAAATTTTAATGATATTGAAACGGCTTTGTGCACAAAGATTGAAAGGGGGTTTTTGAGGGCATTGATGGGGGGCTGTTCAACACCGATAAGCGCATTGGCGGAAATACATGAAAGCGAAGTTGTTTTTAAAGGCAATGTGTTATCGCTGGATGGAAAAGAAAAAGTAGAAGTGAATGAGAAAGCTGAAATGCTGGAAAGCTTTGATTTAGGCGAAAAGGCAGGCCGTATTGCATTGTCAAAAGGCGCCAATAAAATTGTAGAAGCGATACATGCAGCAAAGTAGTATTGAAATATTATGCACACGGCCTTTGCCTGAGTGGTTGATAAATGAAGCGGCAGAATCAGGCATTGCGATTGAAATTGAATCTTTTATTGAAACAGAGCCAATACAATCAATAGAAGTGCAACAGGAAATTGAAAACGCACTGCTGCAAAGTGCGGTTGTTGTATTCACAAGCATGAATGCAGTGGAAGCTGTGGCAACATATTCTGACGAACAGCAACCGGATTGGGATATATACTGCATCGGCACCGCAACAAAAAGATTGGTGGCTGAACATTTTGGGGAACATGCAATTGCCGGAACGGCTTCTGATGCTTCTGAACTGGCAGAGCTGATTATAAAAGAGGGGATGAGTGATGAGGTGATATTTTTCTGCGGAGGCCAAAGAAGAGATGAATTGCCATCTATTTTGAATGATGCTGGAATTGAAGTGGATGAGATTGCAGTGTATCAAACAATAGAAGTGCCGCATATAATAAAAAAAGATTATCACGGTATTCTATTTTTCAGCCCGAGTGCAGTGAGAAGTTTTTTTAAAGTGAACAAGGCAAATGGCAAAACAATTTTGTTTGCCATTGGTAATACAACTGCGGCAGAAATAAAAAAGTTTTCAAACAATAAAATACTTGTAAGTGATGAACCCGGCAAAGAAAGCCTCGTTCAAAAAGCAATAGAATATTTTACTCCATGAATCAGGCATCAGATATCTTAAATCAGGCATCGCACATAATGTTAAAGAATGACTTGCTGCTACGGGCATTAAGAAAAGAAAAAGTAGAGCGCCCTCCTGTATGGATGATGCGGCAGGCTGGAAGGTATTTGCCAGATTATATTAAGCTGAGAGAGAAGTACGATTTTTTTACCCGTTGCCAAACACCAGAGCTGGCAACAGAAATTACATTGCAGCCTGTTGACCAGGTTGGCGTGGACGCAGCTATCATCTTCAGTGATATTTTAGTGATACCACAGGCAATGGGTTTGGAAGTGTTGATGGAGGAAGGAAAAGGCCCATCATTGCCAAAGACTATAAGAACACAAAATGATATTGATGCACTCATAACAACAGGTGCGGAAGAAAGCCTGAAGTATGTGTATGATGCATTGCGTTTGACAAAGAAGGAATTGAATGGCAGGGTGCCGCTGATTGGTTTTGCAGGCGCTCCATGGACAATACTATGCTATATGGTAGAAGGAAAAGGAAGCAAAACATGGGACAAAGCAAAACAGTTTGCTTATACACAGCCGCAGCTTGCCCATGCATTGCTGCAAAAAATTACAAACATTACAATTGATTATTTAAAACAACAGGTGAAAGCCGGTGCAGATACAGTACAGGTGTTTGACAGTTGGGCCGGTTCATTAAGCCCGGCAGATTTTAAAACATTTGCACAGCCTTATCTTTTTCAAATTGCAGATGCGTTGAAAGACGATGCGCCGGTGATTTTATTTCCGAAGGGAAGCTGGTATGCGTTGAAAGATATTGCTAACAGCAGTGCAGCAGGTGTTGGTATTGATTGGTGTGTGGCGCCGCAGGTTGCAAGGGAGTTGACACAGAATAAAATTTCAATACAGGGAAACTTTGATCCCTCAAAGTTGCTGGGTACCATACCACAAATAAAAAAGGAAGTGAAGGAGATGATTGATGCATTTGGGGTGCAGAATTACATTGCTAACCTGGGGCATGGTATTACACCGAATGTGCCGGTTGATAATGCCAGGGCTTTTGTGGATGCAGTGAAGGAATATAAACCGTGAATGGTTAATCGTCAATTGCGAATAAATTTAGAATTTTAAAGCTTGCATAGACGATTCACTATTCACAATTCACGATAATATGTGTGTAAAAGATCAATGGATTGCAATCATACATCAAATGCAGGACAATATTTGTGCTGCGTTGGAGCAGTGTGATGGCAAAGCAACTTTTGTTGAAGATAAATGGGAGAGGGCAGAAGGCGGTGGAGGAAAGACAAGGGTAATTGCTAAAGGGAATGTTTTTGAGAAAGGCGGTGTCAATACTTCGGTAGTTTTTGGCGATGTTACAAATGAAATGAAAATGCAATTGAAAATTAACGGCGCCAAATGGTTTGCTTGCGGCATGAGCATTGTAATTCACCCGCTAAACCCATTTGTGCCAACAGTACATTGCAACTACAGAATGTTTGAGCTATATGATGAAAAAGGCGGGGTAATTGACAGGTGGTTTGGCGGCGGCACAGACTTAACGCCTTATTATTTATTCGACGAGGATGCAAAGCATTTTCATCAAACCTATAAAAATGCCTGCGATAAATTTGATGTTTTATTCTATCCAAAATTTAAAGCGGAGTGCGATAATTATTTTGTGAACTGGCACCGCAATAAAGAGCGAAGAGGAATCGGCGGTATCTTTTATGATTATCAAAGAGCAAATGAAAAACAGGGTGTTGATTTCTGGATGAATTTTGGAAAAGCATGCGGCAATGCTTTTATTCAT
>CAYRRL010000355.1:0-2170 GCA_964426665.1 uncultured Ferruginibacter sp.
GAAGCAAAAGAAAACAATGGCAGGCAGGTTAATATTTCTTTTAAGCAGCGCAACGCAATTAATGGCTTATTCATCCAATGGAAAGATTATGAAGAGATGAAAACTAAAAACTTCTGGCGCATTGTGCCCGAAGGGAAAATTGAAGAGTGGAAAAAAACAAATGATTCGAGCCTGGCAAAATTGTTCAGCGGAAACGATTTTACAAAGATTAAATAAGCTGGCCGTTTAATTGAAGGCTCGTTGCCGGGCTTTTTTGGCTCCCGTTTGGGAGATGAAAGATAGCTGGGGAGATCAAGGTTAATTGCAAATTGCCGGCCCCTGCTTTATTATAGTAACTCCTTCCCCGGTTGACAGGTTCCCGTTTGCAAAGCGATAAACCGGGACGAAATTCTCCTGCCCGGCAGTAGTTTTATAATAAACACCAGTGTTGCCGTTATACTCCATAACCTTCCAGGTGCCAAACTCCTGCCAGTTGCTTTTTTGTTCGTTCCCCAATACTGTTTTTTTTACAGTGCGCCCATAAAGCCCGTACCCATTAGGGCAATAATGGATTTCTATAAAATAGTAAGTGCCGTAAAGCGCCTCGCCTTCCCTGTATGTTACCAGCAACTGGTTGTTGCTGATAAATTTATTTACTTCAGCTACTGATGGTTTTGATTGAGCGTTTGTGTTTACTGTAAATAAAACAGGAAACAGGAACAGCATAACTGTTGCAAGATGAAAATTTTTCATAAAAATCCTGGTTTGATTAGGTGCAGTAAAATACAAAAAAGTATTGGCTATTCCTATCACTTATTTTACATAGCCGGGTTTACAGCCCTGCCCTGTTTAGTTTAGCCTGGAAAACAACCATGGCATTACAATTGGCCCGCTGAAAAACCCACTCTTCCTTATCCTTGTTTTGTACTTTTATGCCTGCAGCAGCAGGCGAAGAATAATTCTGCAGCCGGAAGCATTCGCTAAAGGGCCCATGGTTTTATTTTCGCCTGCCAATAATTACAAAACAATGAACGAAGAAATTAAAATATATAACGGCAAACAGCCGGCAGATGACAAATCAATTTGCAACCTGATTGCCCAAACTATTGACAAAGGACTGAAGGGCGCAGAAAGCAAAATCTGGCACGCCCACCCTGTTTGGTTTTTAGATGGCAACCCCATTGTAGGGTACAGCAAGCAGAAAGCAGGCTGGCGGCTGATGTTTTGGAGCGGCGCTTCTTTTGAAGAAGAAGGCCTGAATGTGGTGGGGAAAAAATTTAAAGACGCTTCTGTTTTTTACAATACAGTTGAAGATATCAATACAAAAGACATTGTACGCTGGCTGAAAAAATCAAAAAGCATTCAGTGGGATTACAAAAGCATAGTAAAGAGAAAAGGGAAACTGGAAAGGTTGAAATAAGCACAAGGCTATATCACCGATACAAGCCATCTTGATGAACACTTTGCAAACATGCTATTTGCTTCTGTATCCAGCACTACGTTGCTAAAGCAGAGAAGAAAGGCAAGCCAAAAAAAACTGCATACAGTAATTGAATGGCTCGCCGGCTACAATGAAAAAAAACTACAGCAACTTATTGATCAAAAAACAACCTTTGAAAAATTCTTTAAGGCGTAACGCCAATGCAGGCCCCATCACTTGTGTAATCTGCAGATACAGCATAGAAGAAATTAAAAAACCATTGACACAAGAAGTGCGCTATCTTGACAAACTTGCAGATGAATTAGCCAACGGCCGAAAAATGGAAAAGATTTTACGGGTAGCATAGAAAAATGCTTAGCCATACCGCCCCTTCCCCGCTTGCGCTTTCTCCATACATATTTACAAAAAAAACAGGCTTTCTTTAAGCGGCAGCTACACTGTTATGCCTTAAAAATACCCTGCAGATGGTATTCCCCGGATAGTGGCAAAAGGGCACTTTTGTAAAAATTACTACAATGAAAAAAATACTTAACCCAGCTTTTATTCTTTTTGCTGTGATTGCATTTACTGCATGCAAAAAAGACAATCCGGTTACCAACAAACCTGTTACCGGTTCATTTTCTTACAAGGCAGATGGCGGCGCCACTGTTATTGCCGATTCAACACAGGCAGTGCTGTACACATTAGGCGTTGCACCATTTTCGAGAATGATTGACGTGTATGCTTTTAAAGGCGGCAAGCAAACAATGG
>CAYRRL010000355.1:2180-3901 GCA_964426665.1 uncultured Ferruginibacter sp.
AAACCGGAAGCGTAACCGCCGACGGCACTTTTACAAATGCATGGCTTACGTACACTACCGGCATTAATTACCCGGATGATTATTACAACTCCACTTCCGGCACACTGAATATTGCTGTATGCGATACCGTGGCAAAGAAAATAGAAGGCACGTTTAATTTTACAGGGAATAACGGCGCTGCAAACAAAGCTATCACCGAAGGGGCAATGAAAATAAACATTACAGAAATACGATAGGTTTTAAAGCCATAAAAAAATAGAAAGGCCCGCCTGCGGCGGGCCTTTCTATTGGCAACTGGTTTTAGCTGCCCTGCAGGCCTATACACTTGCCGCCCTTGAAAAGAAACCAAACAACCCTGCATAATGATATCTTGTTATTTGCTTTCGTTACCTTTATCCAGTTCTGCTAAAAGTACACAGTACTTTTAACAGCCCAACATCATCAACTATCACCTATAAAAAAAGCATGGCAGACAACTGGCAAAAGAAAGAAAGAGAAGCAAAAAAAAAGCAATTGAAGAAAAATAAAGAGGAAAAAAAGCTTCTACGCAAAGAGAACAGCAAAGATGGCAACAGCCTCGACAGCATGATGGCCTATATTGACGAAAACGGTAACCTTTCTTCCACGCCGCCCGACCCGTCCAAAAGGAAAATACATAACGCAGAAGATATTGAGATTGGCGTGCCCAGGCAAAGGGAGCTATCGCCGGAGGAACTAATAAGGACAGGGAAAGTATCCTTTTTTAATACTGCCAAAGGCTTTGGTTTTATTAAGGATGATAAAAC
Source organism: uncultured Ferruginibacter sp. (assembly GCA_964426665.1). Lineage (GTDB taxonomy): Bacteria > Bacteroidota > Bacteroidia > Chitinophagales > Chitinophagaceae > Ferruginibacter. The sequence goes on from CAYRRL010000355.1 coordinate 2,966, forward strand.
CGGCGAAAGTTTTTTTGTGCATGTAAACTCTCTCTCACAAGCCATAACCGAAAGCGACAAAGTAACTTATGAAATAGGGTCAGGGCCTAAAGGGCCGGTGGCAATGGGTGTAAAACTGGTGCAATAAATAAAACAGAGGGCTGGTAGTGAATAAAACCCTGGTATGGTTCCTGTGAGAACCAAGGCAAAAATAGCCATTGGCAGCCTGGAGAGTATAGTGTTGTTTAAAGAGGGCTATATAAGAAGAGCATGTGTATTCTATTGCTTGCAGAAGGCACGAAGATTGCAGTCCCACATTGCCGCCAACTCCCCGGTGCCGTGAAAGAACTTGCACATACTGCGGCCAAATAGGGGCAACAATTAAACTTGTAGAGAAAAATATTGTCAACCGGCTCTATATTTGATTGCAAATAACTATAAAATTAACTGCCAAATGGATAGAAGGGCTTTCCTTACTGCTTCAAAAGCAAAACAAAAACACGCCAACCAGCAACTATCCAGGACCTTATCGGGCATTAACCAATATACAGGCCCATGGGATACTGAAGCAACCATACATTTATTGAAGCGAACGATGTTTGGCGCAAAAAAAGCAGATGTTGATTTTTTCAGGGGAATGACAATGAGCCAGGCCGTTGATACTTTACTGAATATAACACCTGCACAAACCACACCACCTCCCCCGGTAAAAACATATAATGAAGCCATTGACCCATCAATTCCAATTGGGGAAACCTGGGTATATACAAGCGAGGCTGACAGCAATGCACAAAGACGGAACTCTTTAAAAAACTGGTGGATAGGGCAAATGGTAAACCAGGAAAGAAACATCCTGGAAAAAATGGTACTGATGTGGCACAATCATTTTGTAATAGAAATGGATGCAGTGGGCAATGGCATTTTCTGTTATCAAAATAACACCATTTTACGAAAAAA
>CAYRRL010000356.1:0-3879 GCA_964426665.1 uncultured Ferruginibacter sp.
AAATAAGCCTGTATATTTCTTAATGTTGTTGCCCCGAGCCCCAGCAGGTTGCCTGCGTTGTAAGTTGCGTCAAGGTCAGCTTCGGTAAAACCGTAAAATTCCAGTTCAATATTGGCGCCACGGTCTTTCCTCTTGCGTATTGGGTTTGTTTTAGCTAACAAATGCCCTTTGTTCCTGTAGCCAAGTATCATACGGTAGGCCCTTATTTCCTTCATCCAGTCTATATCGGTTTGGGGTTTGCCGCTTGCGGTTGGGGCTGCACTTGCAAGGGAGCCTCCGTTTGCATTTGAAAGGGCAAAGTCAAAGCCGTCGAAGAACTTTCTAAGGTCGGCATCAATGCTTTCCGGGTTTTTTACATAGTCCTGGTACAGGCTTTCAATGTAGGCAGGGTGGGAACTGGTGATGTACTGGAAATCTTTCATACTGGGATATATAGTTTGGGGTGACAAAGTTAACAGATTAAAGTGCCTCATTTTGCACTGATTTGCTGCCATTATTAAAAGAAATATGGCCGGCAAGGGGATAAATACAGGATTCAGGCTTAAAATTTCGCCTGTTTCCAAAAAAAACCTTTTAAATCAATGCTCGCTTTTTGTTGCATTCCCTTATCTTTGCCCCCCAAATTAAAAAAATACAATGGCAAACCATTCAGCTACCAAGAAAGATGTGCGTCAGAGCCGTAAGCGCAACGAGCGCAACCGTTATTATGGCAAAACAACCCGTAATGCTATCCGTGACTTAAGGGCTATTGAAGAAAAAGGCGCTGCGGCAAAAGAACTGCCATCAGTTGCATCTATGATTGATAAATTAGCTAAAAGAGGGACAATACATACAAACAAAGCTGCTAACCTGAAGAGCAAGCTGGCTAAGAAGGTAAACGCTTTGGCGAAATAATTTTAATTCCGCTTAAAGAGATTTCAAGCCTGTCAATATTTATTGACAGGTTTTTTTTTGCAGCCTATCAAACAGAATTAATTTGTAACACTGGGGCATTGGTGAATTTTTTCAACAATGGGTAAACTTATTGCCATTCATCACTTGAAAATTGAAGTATAAAAAGGAATAACGCTTACAGTTTACCTTTGGCATTATTGTAGTCTAAGCAATATTCAAATACTTTGCAGATGATGAAGCCTGTTGCCCTCGCCCTGTTTTTTTGTTTCCTGGCAATCATTGCCAATGCCCAACAAAATACAATCAGGGCTTCTTTTATAGATGATACGGATAACAAACCTTTAAAAGCTGTTACGGTTTCGCTTTTGTTGCGCCGGGATTCTGCGCTTGTTAAAACCACAGTATCTGATTCTTCAGGAAGTATTGTATTTACAGGTTTACCAATAGACAGTTTTATTGTAAAATCAGAAGCCGTAGGCTACCAGGATTATATTTCTTTTGTTTTTTTGAAAGAAGGGGAGAATGATATGGGCACATATCCTATGTCAAGGCGGGGAAAGGATTTGGATAATGTAACCATAGTAGCCAAAACACCCCCGGTATCGCAAAAAGGCGATACGGTGCAATACAACGCCAGCCAGTATAAAGTAAACACAGATGCCACTGCAGAAGATTTAATAAAGAAAATGCCCGGCATTACTGTTGACAGGTCAGGCACTGTAACTGCGCAGGGCGAACAGGTGAAAAAAGTAACCGTGGATGGGAAAGAATTTTTTGGCGACGACGCTACTGCAGCTTTAAAAAACCTGCCTGCAGAAATTATTGATAAGATACAAGTGTTTGACAGGCTTAGCGACCAGGCACAGTTTACAGGCTTTGACGATGGCAATACAAGCAAATCAATAAATATCGTAACAAAGAGCGGCGTAAAAAATGGCCAGTTTGGGAGAGTGTATGCAGGCTACGGCACGAATGAACGGTACAGTGCAGGCGGCAACGTTAGTTTTTTTAATGGCGACAGGAGATGGTCATTTGCCGGTTTGTTCAATAACATCAACCAGCAAAATTTCAGCAATGAAGATTTGCTGGGCGTAACCAGCAGCAGCGGCAGCACAGGGAGGCAGGGCGGCGGCAACAGGGGCGGCGGTGGGAACCGTGGCGGCGGTGGCGGGAGTGCCAATAACTTTTTGGTAGGGCAGCAAAATGGTATCAGTACTACTAACTCGTTTGGGATTAATTATGGCGATAAATGGGGCAAAAAAATTGATGTTACAGGTAGCTATTTTTTCAATAACAGCAAAACAGGGAATGATCAATTGAGCAACGCACAGTATTTTATAAAAGATACGGCCCGCCAATTGTATGACGAAACTTCGCTTTCCAATTCGAATAATTTTAACCACAGGATAAACATGAGGATGGAGTATAAATTGGACTCTTTCAATTCTTTTGTTTTTACTCCTTCCATCAGCTTTCAAAATAATAAAAGCGGCAACATAGTGGATGGCACCCGCTATTATACAATCAACGATTTAATCAGCAGTACAGAGTATAACCGCAGCAGCAATACCGCTGGTTTCAACACAAACAACAACTTATTATACCGTCATGCATTTGCAAAAAAAGGCAGGACGCTTTCTGTAAATATTGGTATTGGCGGCAGCCATAAAGAAGGGGATATATTGTTGCAATCTGTTAACCAGTATTATAATGTTATAAATGCCAATGATTCTATTCGGCAGCAAACATCGCAATTGGTAAATGGGATTAATTACTCCGGCAATATTTCATACACAGAGCCGGCAGGGAAGCAGGGGCAGTTGCAGTTTAGTTATTCGCCTTCTGTGTCAAAAAATAAATCAGACCAGCAGGTGAACCAGTTTGACAGGCTAACGTCTAAGTATGCCTTGTTTGATACCAGCCTTTCCAATAAATTCGATAACACTGTTACGAGCCATAATGCAGGGTTAAGTTACAGGGTTGGCAATAAGGACAATATGTTTTCTATTGGCTTGTCATATAAATACACGGGGCTTAACAGCGAACAGGTTTTCCCAACGAAAGCCGCCGTAAATAAATCATTTAATAACCTGCTGCCGAATTTGATGTGGCGCAAAAAGTTTTCTGCAAAAAGCAGCATCAGGCTAATGTACCGTGCCGGCACAGATGCGCCTTCTATCAGCCAGCTGCAGAATGTTATCAACAATACCAACCCATTGTTTTTTACCACAGGCAACCCTGATTTGAAACAACAAACGTCCAATACACTGAGCGCAAGGTATACTTTCACTAATACCTTAAAGGGGCGAAGCTTTTTTGCAAACGTGTATTTGCAGCAGGCAAATAATTATGTGGCTAACGCCACTTACATTGCTTCAAAAGACTCTGCATTAAATACCGGCGATACATTATATAAAGGCGCCCAGCTTACGAAGCCGGTAAACTTAGATGGCTATTTAAGCCTGCGCTCATTTTTAACCTATGCAGCGCCGCTTGCATTTATCAAATCAAACATTAACCTTAATACAGGTTTTACATATGCCAAAACACCGGGCATTGTAAATTATGCCAGCAGTATTACCAATAATTACACATACTCAGGCGGGGCTGTTGTATCAAGCAATATAAGTGAGTACATTGATTTTAATGTATCGTACAATATCAATTACAATGTGGCAAGGAATACTGTGCAGCAGCAGGCAAACAATAACTATACTATGCAAACTGCGGGCCTGCAATTAAATCTTTTGTCTAAAAAGGGTTGGTTCATACAAAATGACGTAAACAATATTTCATACAGCGGGCTAAGCAGCGGCTTTAACCAAAATTATTGGTTATGGAATGCAGCGATAGGGAAAAAGTTTTTGAAGAAACAGGCAGCAGAGTTAAAACTTTCTGTATTTGATTTGCTCAGGCAAAACAGGAGCATCAGCCGCAATGTTACTGAAAGCTATATTGAAGATGTGCAGAACCAGGTGCTCACAC
>CAYRRL010000357.1:0-3871 GCA_964426665.1 uncultured Ferruginibacter sp.
CACGCCGTCCACTAATACCAATGTGCTGGCAGTATTAGCGCCTCTTACATATACAAACTGGCTGCCGCCCAATGGGTTTTGTGCGCCGCTTACAACTACGCCTGCCTGTTCGTTCAGCACCTGCGCCAATGTGCGGCCTGTGTTGTTCTCCAGTGTTTGCCTGCTGATAACAGTAAGCACTTTGCCTGTAGTGCTTTGTTTTTGTGAAGATTTGTTGGCAGTAAATACTACTTCATCCAGTGTTTTTGCGCTGTCAATTTGTGCCTGTGCGTAGCCGCTGAATACCACAGCAGCCACCATAAAAATTTGTTTTTTCATTGTTGAAAAAATTTTTTTGTGTGACTGCTTCCGAGAAAATAAAGAGATAGAAATATAAAAGCTGTTAGCCATTACACTCCTGCCTTTCACCCGAAAGCAAAATGATTGTTTGATGAACCTGGCAGGTCTTCTGGCTCGCAATACATTTCAAAAACCTTCCCATTTTACAAACAGTGGTTATGCAGTTTGAAATGTTGCCCTAAAGCCCCTTCAGGGGTTTGGGGTATTGCTTACAGCTACGGGGATAGCTCCTGATTTTAACAGGATTCCCTTTTAATCCCGATTATGACACCGGGAACCAAATCCGGGTGCAAATGTGCAGCATTCGTTTTCATCTTCCAAATTTATCATTCCGGGTTTGTGGAAAACAAAAACCCCTTCGTATTGCGAAGGGGTTTTTAAAAAATGTACAAATTCTTTTAATCCGCATTCCTGCATTCGCCCACAATTTTGTGGAAAACATCATGCGCTTCTGTTATCATCACTTTTAGTTCCTGGTCTGGTTTGTTAGCCACAACAGCTTTGTGCAGGGCGCCGCACTTTATCAAGAGTTCTTTTAATGCTTCTTTTGTTTCCTTTGGTTTGTAAGTAGCTGGCACTTCAGCCTCTTTCCATTTTTTTGCTGCTTTAAACATCTCTTCTGCGTTCTGGCGCAAGGGGGCAAAATTGCCTTCTTCAGCCGGGTGGAAAGAAGCAGACATCAATGTATGGAACGATTTCAGTTCAGCCCACGTTTTCTTTTCTGACTGGCCAAAACATACCGCAGGCACAAAAGCCATCAGTACCACTGCTAATTGGAATATTTTTTTCATTGTTTGTTTTTTATTTGCACAAACATAGGGATTTTTTTTGCAAAACTGAGGCGGCGGCCCAAGGCAAAGGGCTGGCTGCGTTAGCCAATTTATATTACCTTTCCCTTATGGCAGCACCGCAAAACCGGCTCAACCTTTTTTCTTTTACCATGATTGTGGTTGGGCTGGTGATAGGCATGGGCATTTTTAGAACAGCTGCCACCAGTGCCAAAGATGCCATTGCGCCTTCTGTGTATTTCAGTGCCTGGATTGTGGGCGGCATAGTTGCTTTGTGCGGCGCTTTGACTTATGCAGAAATTGGCAGCCGCTACCCTGTTACCGGCGGCTACTATAAAGTGTTTGCCAAAGCCTACCACCCAAGTATTGCCTTTGCTGTTAATTGCCTGGTATTGGTAAGCAATGCGGCCAGCTTAAGCGGCGTGGCATTAATTGGCAGCGGCTATCTGTTAAAACTTTTCCCCGGCAACTGGACGGATATTGACAAAGCAATGCTAAGCACTGTTGCCATCATTATTTTTTACATTATTAACTTAATGGGTTTGCGGATGAGCTCAAGGGCGCAGAATATTTTGATGCTGATAAAAATTGCTATGGTGCTTGTGTTGATTGCTGCATTGTTTTTCCCCGAACATTACGCCGGCAATTCTGTAGCATCATCAAATTTTCATCCCGATAGCTATCGGGGCCAATCTTCAAATTGGCCAGATTGGGTAAAAAGCCTGGGCGCAAGCCTTATTGCTGTATCATTTACGTATGGCGGTTACCAGCAAACTATCAACTTTGGCAACGAAGTGGAAAAACCCTCTAAAAATATCCCTAAAGGCATTTTTATTGGCATCGGCATTGTCATCGTTTTGTATTTGCTGGTGAACCTTAGTTATTACAAACTAATTGGCTTTGAGCAAATGAAAGGCGAAAGGGAAATTGCGTATGTAGTAATTGATAAAATATCCGGGCCAACAGGCGCTGCTGTTTTTTCTGCGTTTCTTTTTTTGGGTGTGCTGGCTTATGTAAACGGGTTATTGATGAGCAACCCAAGAGTAATGTATGCCATGGGCGATGACGGGAGCCTGCCAAAAATATTTGCACAGCAAAACAAAAAAAGCAATGTGCTTACATTTTCACTCACTGTGTTTGCTATAACCTGCATTATCATTTTGTATTTTTCACAGCAGTTTGAAAGGATACTTACCTTCTCCATTTTTTTAGATTGCTTTGGAATGGTGCTGAGCAGCGGCACCATTTTCTGGTTCAGGAAAAAAACAAAAGAGCCTGGCAATACAGGCATTTATAAAATGAAGCTGTTCCCATTGATGCCTTTGATATTTATGGCGGCATATTTATTTGTCGGTGCAAGCATTACCATTGCTGACCCACAAGCTGCGTTAACCGGGGCTGTATTGCTTGTGCTCTTCACTTTCATTTATTTTTTCTTTCACAACAACAGGGCTTTAAAATAAAACCTTTGTATGGATATTTCTTACATTATCAACGAACTGGGCGAAGAAAGGGAGCATTACTTCAATGCCATTGCGCCGCCCATTATGCAGACAAGCAATTTTGCTTTTAATAAAGTAGATGATTTACGCAAGGCCTTCTTTGATGAATATTCCACTTACCTCTACAGCCGTGGGCTAAACCCAACAGTTGAAATACTCCGAAAAAAATTAGCAGCGTTAGACGGTGCAGAAGATTGCCTTGTTTTCAACAGCGGCGTATCAGCCATATTTGCTGCCGTGATGGCCAATGTAAAAAGCGGCGATCATATTGTGAGTGTACAAAACCCTTATACATGGGCAAAGCGTTTGTTTACTGCCATACTTCCACGCTTTGGCGTTACCACTACGTTTATTGATGGCACCAGCATTGGCAATTTTGAACGGGCGGTATTGCCAAACACCAGCATCATTTATTTAGAAACGCCCAATAGCTGGGACTATGCCATACAGGATTTAAAAGCTGTGGCGGAACTGGCAAAAGCAGAAAACATTATTACAATTGTTGACAATAGCTTTTGCACGCCGCTTTATCAAAAGCCAATTGAACTGGGTATTGATATAACCATGCAAACCGCTACAAAATATATTGGCGGGCACAGCGATACGCTTGGCGGCGTATTGTGCGGCAAAAGAGAAATGATGGAAAAAATTTACAACAACGAATACAATACAGCCGGCATTGCCATCACGCCTTTTAATGCCTGGCTGCTGCTCCGTGGCTTGCGTACATTGCCCATGCGCCTGGAGCATATCACCAAAACAACATGGAAAGTATTGGAATATTTAAAGCAGCACCCCAAAGTTGATGGCGTGCTGTTCCCTTTCGACAAAGATTTTCCCCAGTACGAATTAGCCCGGCAACAAATGAGCGGTGCCTGTGGCTTAATAAGTTTTTACATTAAAGCAAACAGCATTGATGAAGCAGAACGTTTTTGCGAAAGCCTGCAGCATATAAAAATGGCAGTAAGCTGGGGCGGGCATGAAAGCCTGATTATACCAAAATGCGCTGCTGTTAAAAAGGAGAAATTCAATCCTGGTTTAAAAAGCCACCGCATGATGCGTTTGTATGTAGGATTGGAAGAAGCCGAGTACCTGATAAAAGATTTAGAGAAAGCTCTTGACAAAATATAATTCAAAAGCAATCTTCTGGCTCTGTTTAAGCATGAAAAAAATATTTTTGAGTGCTTAAACCTTCCTGAAAATGGCTTGTCTTACCTGCTTTAAGCCTGCTCTTTTTCAGGC
>CAYRRL010000358.1:0-3857 GCA_964426665.1 uncultured Ferruginibacter sp.
CACTTTAAAAGCTTCATTTTCTATCTGTATAGTTTTCAGCACATCGGCTTTTCTTTTCTCAAAGTTCATATCTGTTTTGATGGCTGTTATATCCGTTTTTTTCAATTCGGGTTTTTCTGCTTCTGGCTCTTTCACAACTTGGCCTGTCTTTGGCGTTGCTTTGGCAACTGGCGGTATTGTTTTGATAGTAGGTTTTTCCGGCGCTTTTGCAACAGGCTTTTTTGGCTCTGTTGAAGGCATGGGCTTAGGTTTAGCTGCTACGTTATTGTTACTTGTTTTTGGTGCGGCTTTGGATTTGGCTGCCGCCACAGTATTTTGCTTTGGTGCAGGCTTTTTTGCTACAGGCTGCTGCACGCTTTTTTTATTGAACCGGGAAAGGCTCTTGTCCATCGTTTTTCTTGTGAGTGTTGTAGAGCCGTCGCCGCAATTGCTTTGCTGGTTGGGCCTTGTAACCCACCTGCCTTCTAATTCTTCAAGGCTGCCTTCTTTTTTGTAAGTAAGGTAATGTATCTGGAAGCAATCCTGGAAATCTGGCCTTGTGTTGCCTTTCACCCTTTCGGTTTCAATTACTTTTATTGATTTGCTGGTTGGGTAATACGTGCCTTCTAATTTGCAGATAACATAATAGCGGCGGCCCTCAAAGTAGGAATAAGAAAAACCGCTTACCCTGGTGCCGTTTACCTCAATTTCAAGAACATATTCTGTGTTGCCAATGCCGTCTGCTACAATATTGCCCTCGTTGTTGAAGTAACCTCTCCACTGCCCGTTTATTTTTTGGGAAAAAACAGCGGTTGCTGCAAAAAATAAAATGATACTAAGTACAAGTTTTTTCATTGGCGCCATGCTTTTTGCTTTCAATACTTTGCCCCTGTTTATCTATCGGCTAAAATAACAAAGGCAAAGTTATTGGCAGTATGTTTTTCCTTCGCTAATAGTTCGTTAAATTTGCCGCTCAAAATTATAAAGAAGGGAAATTGGAAATGATAAAAATTACACTGCCCGACGGTGCAGTAAGGGAATATGCAAAAGGCATTTCATCAATGGAGATTGCAAAATCCATCAGCGAAGGGCTTGCAAGGAAAGTATTGGCTGCAAAAGTAAATGGCGCTGTATGGGACGCCGGGCGCCCAATCAACCAAGACAGCACCTTGCAGTTGCTCACATGGAATGAGGTTGATGGCAAAGAAACCTTCTGGCATTCTTCTGCTCATTTGATGGCGGAGGCATTGGAAAGTTTTTACCCCGGTGTAAAATTTGGCTATGGCCCTCCTGGCGAAAGGGGGTTTTATTATGACGTGGACTTGGGCGGGCAGGCATTGGGCGAAGAGGATTTGGCAAAGATTGAAAAGAAAATGCTGGAACTGGCAAAAACAAATTCCGACTATACCAGAAAGGAAGTAAGCAAGGCAGATGCAGTAAAATATTTTACTGATAAGGGCGACCAATACAAGCTTGAGATAATTGACAGGCTGAATGATGGCGAAATTACTTTTTACACGCAAGGGAATTTTACCGACCTCTGCCGTGGGCCGCATATACCAAACACTGGTTTTATCAAAGCAGCAAAGCTTACCAATGTTGCCGGTGCATACTGGTTGAATGATGAAAAGAATAAAATGCTTACCCGTATTTATGGCGTAACATTCCCCTCGCAAAAAGAACTGGATGAGCATTTGGCTTTGTTGGAAGAAGCGAAGAAACGTGACCATAGGAAATTGGGCAAAGAATTAGAACTGTTTGCTTTTTCTGAAAAAGTAGGCATGGGTTTGCCCTTATGGCTGCCTAAAGGAGCAATGCTGAGGGAAAGGCTGCAACAGTTTTTGCAAAAAGCCCAGATGGAGATTGGTTATATACCTGTTATCACTCCGCATATTGGCCACAAAAACTTGTATGTTACATCGGGCCACTATGAGAAGTATGGCAAGGATAGCTTTCAACCAATCAAAACACCGCAGGAAGGCGAAGAGTTCTTTTTAAAGCCAATGAACTGCCCACACCATTGCGAAATTTATAAAACAAGCCCACGCAGCTATAAAGACTTGCCTTTGCGTTTAGCAGAATTCGGGACAGTTTACCGGTACGAACAGCACGGTGAATTGCATGGTTTAACAAGGGTTCGTGGTTTTACACAGGACGACGCCCACTTATTCTGCATGCCTGAGCAGGTAAAAGACGAATTTAAAAAAGTAATTGACCTGGTGTTGTATGTTTTCCATTCATTAAGCTTTACAGATTATACTGCACAAATTTCATTGCGCCATAAAACAGACAGGGCGAAATATATTGGCAGCGACGAAAACTGGGCAATAGCCGAACAGGCAATTATAGAGGCCGCAGCAGAAAAAGGCCTGAACACTGTTACTGAATATGACGAAGCTGCATTCTACGGGCCCAAGCTTGACTTTATGGTGAAAGATGCCATTGGCCGCAAATGGCAATTGGGCACCATACAGGTGGATTATAATTTGCCTGAGCGCTTTGATCTCACATATATTGGGGAAGACAACCAAAAGCACCGGCCGGTAATGATACACAGGGCGCCATTTGGCAGCATGGAAAGGTTTGTGGCTGTATTGATAGAGCACTGTGCAGGAAAATTCCCATTGTGGCTTACGCCCACTCAAGTGAAACTGTTGCCCATCAGCGACAAATTTATCCCTTACTGCGAAGATGTGCTGAAACAATTGAAAGCCGCTGATATAAGGGCCGAAATTGATGACAGGAACGAAAAAATCGGCAAGAAAATCCGTGATACCGAATTGGATAAAGTGCCATTGATGCTGGTGATTGGAGAGAAAGAAATGAATGAAAATAAAGTAGCAGTACGCAGGCAGGGCAAGGGCGATATTGGGGTGCAAAGTATTGGAGAATTTATCGCTTTTGTGAATGAAGAAGTAAGGAACAGGAAATAAGAGGCTGGTTGTATTTTTAAAAAGGCTATATTTACAATATATCCTTGCGAAACCCAGCTTAATTAATTAAAAACCGGTATTAATTACAAAACAAAAACAACAACGCTTAATATGTTTGCAAAAACCGGTTGCAGGCAATAAGCAAAATAAATATGGCATTCCCTCCCAGGCCGCCACGTGGCGCATTCAATCCCCGCTTTAGAAAAGAGCAGCAACAGGAACACCGCACTAACAATATGATAAGGGTACCGGAAGTACGCCTTGTTGGAGACAATGTGGAAGTTGGTGTTTATTCTTTCCAGGACGCTTTAAAAATTGCACAAGACCAGCAACTTGACCTGGTGGAAATTTCTCCGGGAGCTAATCCCCCTGTGTGCAAAGTGATTGATTACAATAAGTTTTTGTACAACGAAAAGAAAAAGAAAAAAGAGATGAAGGCCAACTCGAAAACGAGTGAGGTTAAAGAAGTTCGTTTTACTCCCAATACAGACGACCACGATTTTGAATTCAAATGCAAGCACGCCGAAAAGTTTTTGCAGGATGGCAACAAAGTAAAAGCTCATGTGCAGTTTAAGGGCCGTGCTATAATGTTTAAAGAAAGGGGCGAATTATTGCTACTGAAGTTTGCTGACCGACTGAAAGATGTAGGTGTGCTGGAAGGCTTGCCTAAGATGGAAGGAAAGCGTATGCTTGTAATGTTTGCACCCAAAAGCCAGAAATCCAAAGCCAAACCGGCTGAAAAATAAACTACAGTAGAAAGAGGAGGCCCAAAACCTCCTCTTTTTGCTTCTTTGCCTTTTTGTCAATTTTGTTTCTTTAACAGCTTGCTAATTACCCTCATTCCCTTATCTTTGCCGCCCGAAAAGAAAAGCTCTTTTCAGGACATTTCCCACATGGCTCCATAAGTTTCCGTCTGTTCGGAACGCCAGCAGGGAGTAACTATAA
>CAYRRL010000359.1:0-3810 GCA_964426665.1 uncultured Ferruginibacter sp.
ATTAGAAAAATGGGCAGCAGAACTGGCTTACCCAAAGTGCGTATTGGAAACAGGCAAAAAACAACCCGAAGCCATTGCGCTCTACACAAAATGCGGCTACCGCATCATCCCCAACTATGGCCAATACATTGGCGTTGGCAACAGCGTGTGTTTTGAAAAGCAATTAAGCGCTTCGTAAACTTGCTTTTCCTTTTTGCTGCAATAAAAAACCCCCAAACAAACTTGGGGGCCTTCGAAATTATAGTGGTTAGTGATTAACGTGGTTTATAGCCTGTGCTGCACTTGTTTTGCAATAAAATCAGACAGGCGGTATTTGGCAATTGTTTCGTCTGACAGTTGCGAAGCGCCGCTGATAAGCTGCAGGCAGTTGCTGCTGCCGCAGTTGCAAACAAATGGCTGGCTCATTTCCCATTCGGTGCTGGGGTAAAAAAAGCGGAACTCTTCGCCGGGCAGCACTTCCTTCAGGCACACAACTTCCATTTTTGTTGTGTCGAAAAACACATTGGGGTCGCAGGAATGGTTGATGTATTGAAGGAATTTTGGCATCAGCATGATATGCTTGTTTTGCGATACCTGCACTGTAAGGTAAGTAGGCGATGCCAGTAATTCGCCGGCAGAAAAATCAGCTATTTTATCGCCGGGTTGTAAATGGATAAGGGCGTGAAGCGATTGCTGCTGTGTATCGTTGTTAAGCCAAACTTCAGCAACTGTATGCTGGCTTACAACTGTGCACCCTTGTGCAGCAGGGCTGGTTCTTATCATAGAATTGACTTTTGGTTAGTAAGCAATTTCTTAATTACAGAATAAAAATAAGTACACATTTATAATAAAAACCTTTATAACTGCAATAGTGGATTAATTGTGGTTTTATGTGGATAAACGTAGCGGTAAAATGAAAGGGCAAAATGGCAACAATTGCAACAGGAATTTTGAGAAGCAGGGTAGCGGGGCCTTTTAATTAAGCAATAGATGTTAACTGCTGAAAAAATCCAGGGCTGTTTCTTTGTCTTTGGCCAATTGCTCTTTTAATTCGTCAAGCCCGTTAAATTTCTGTTCGTTGCGCAGGCGTTTGTATATATGCACGGCAAGCTTGCTGCCATAAATTTCTTTGCCGAAGCCAAAAATATTCACTTCAATCATCCTGTTTACGCCTTCTACAGTTGGGCGCACGCCAATATTCATCATGCCGGAACGGGCAACAGCCGGCTCTGCACCGATGATTGCCTTTACTGCATACACGCCATTGCCGGGTATTAATTTTTTTTCTTCTGTTATTTGCAGGTTGGCTGTTGGGTAGCCAATTGTGCGGCCCAGTTTGTTTCCCTCCACCACTGTGCCGCTAAAAAAGTACGGGTAGCCCAGATATTCATTGGCTGTTTCAATACTGCCCTTTTGCAATGCCTGCCTGATGATGGTGCTGCTGATAGTATTTTCCTGCAGCATAAAACCCGGGATTTCTTTTACCGTATAATTAAACACAGCCGCTTTTTCTTCCAGCAAAGCAAAATCGCCGCTGCGGCTTTTGCCAAAGCGGTGGTCGTGGCCAATAATGATGGTATGGGGGCGGAATGTTTTAACAAGGAAGTTTTCGATGTATTCTTCTGCTGTTTGCAAAGAAAACGCTTCTGTAAAAGGCGTAACCACCAAATGCTGTATGCCGTATTTTTCCAGCAGCGAAATTTTTTCTTCAAGCGAATTAAGCAGGAACAGCTCGGTTTGGTTGGCGGCAATTACCTGCCTTGGGTGGGGGTGGAAGGTAATAATAACCGTTTCGCCGTTTACAGCTTTGGCTTCATCCAGCATAAGCTGCAATATTTGCTGGTGGCCTTTGTGCACGCCGTCAAAAGTGCCGATGGTAACCACAGCGTTGTTAAAAGCGGGCAGGTTATTGATGTCAGTATGTACCGTCATATTAATCCCGGTAGCTATCGGAGGTGCAAAACTAAATGATAATTTCTTACGGTTAATTGATTATTTGCATTGTACTTTGCTTTTTTAAACCGTTTCTCGTTTCTCGTTCATGAAAGCTTACGAGTTACTAACAGAAATTAAAACGTAAGGGATTAAACGAGCAACGACAAACGAACAACAAGAAACGAGAAACATGTCTTTATACAATAAACGCGGCGTTTCTGCCCAAAAAGAAGAAGTGCATGAAGCCGTTAAAAACCTCAGCCACGGGCTTTTCCCAAATGCGTTTTGCAAAATTTACCCCGATTACCTTGGCAATGATGATAATTGGGTAAATGTGATGCATGCCGACGGCGCCGGCACCAAAAGCATATTGGCTTATTTGTACTGGAAAGAAACCGGCGACATATCCGTATGGAAAGGCATAGCCCAGGATGCCATTGTAATGAACCTGGATGATTTGCTGTGCGTGGGCATTTACGACAATATTGTTTTTAACAGCACGATTGACCGCAACAAACATTTAATACCCGGCGAAGTGCTTTCCCAAATCATTAATGGCTCGCAGGAATTGTTTGGCACGCTGAAAGCATTTGGCGTAAACATACATTACCTCGGCGGCGAAACGGCCGATGTGGGCGATGTGGTGCGTACCATTGCAGTAAACGGCACGATGGCATGCCGCTGGCCAAAAAATAAAATCATCAGCAACTCTGCAATACAGCCCGGCGATGCGATTGTTGGCCTGGCAAGCTATGGGCAGGCAAAATACGAAACGGCTTACAACAGCGGTATTGGCAGCAATGGCCTTACAAGCGCAAGGCACGATGCATTGAGCAAGTTTTATGCAGAGCATTTTAAAGAAAGCTATGACAGTAATTTGGCTGATGATGTAGTTTACATTGGGAAAAACAGGTTGAGCGACAAGGTTAATGCCCAATATTCAATATCCAATACTCAATACTCAATTGGGCAGCTTTTGCTAAGCCCCACAAGAACGTATGCCCCTGTTTTAAAAGCGTTGCTGGAAAACCATTTTGGCAAAATACACGGGCTTATCCATTGCAGCGGCGGCGGGCAAACCAAGTGCATGAAATACCTGCCCGGCAATTTTAAAATAGTAAAAGATAATTTGTTAGCCGTGCCGCCTGTGTTTGAAATTATACAAGCCAGCAGCGGCAGCAGCCTGAAAGAAATGTACGAAGTGTTTAACATGGGCTGCAGGCTGGAGATTTACTGCAGCGAAGCCGATGCTGCATTGATGGTTGAAACAGCGCAATCTTTTGGGATAGAGGCACAGGTGATTGGAAGAGTGGAGGGCAGTGTGAAGAAAGAATTGCTTGTGAAGGCTGGCGGGGAGGAGATTTGGTATTGAACTGACACTGCTGTTTGTTTAGAATTGATTTATTTTTTAATAATTTAGTGAACAAGAGTTACGCAAATACAAACGTTAGCAGCCATTTTAAAAGCAAGCTCCATGAGTTCAAAAGAAGAGGTAATTAAAAAATTGCAACAGGAAAACAGAGAGCTTAAAAAGGAGAACAATTATTTTAAATCACAACTTTTTTTATGGGACACTTGTGAAATAATTAAAGGTGAGTATTCGACATTGTTAAACCCTCCTAAAAAGGAATTTAACACGACCAGAAATCAGAAAGCTTGCTCTTTTGAAATTAATATTAATGACATCATCTGTGTGTTATCAAGCGGTAAGACCAAATGGGTTTATTTTGCGGAGCCACAATCAAGTTCAACAGGCATAAGGCATGTGTCAGACAAATTAAGCTACACCGGAAGCCTATCAGCTTTTCTTAATGACTTTGACAAACCAAGTATTCATTTATGCCAAATATCACGGTCTTCAATTGTAAACGTTTTCCACTATTACCTTGACCGAAA
>CAYRRL010000360.1:0-3783 GCA_964426665.1 uncultured Ferruginibacter sp.
TGTGGTTTATAATCGCTCTCTTCTTCTTTTTGTCATATTTAATGGGGATGGCTCTGTCCCAGCCAGTGAGTTTTTCAGGGTATTTTGCAATAATTCTTAAAGGGAAAGTGTGGTATGCCGAAACACTTTTAAATTGCCCTTCCTGGCTTATTGGTGCGTAAAGGCCAAGCTTAACCACCACGCTGTCCAGCAACTGCTGCGATTGCAGCACCTCTATTTCGTTATCAATAATTTTTTTTGTATTAATTGGGTCAAGCAACTCCGATGTTTTAGATTCTGTTTGCCCCTTTTTTTCATCGAACAGCAATATTTTGGCAGTGGCTTCAAATTTGGGCACGCTGTACCTGATATAAAAATACGCCCCTCCCAATGCTAAGGCAAGGCAAATTAAAAATAGAGGCCAGTAACTAATATACCCTGCAAGCATCTGGCCCATCTGGCCTTCTTCTTTGGGGGCTGTTTTATTTGCTCTCTGTTGCATACGCTTCAATTAATTTATATATTCTATATTGCTATTTTTGGCAGTATTATTATCTTCTTGTAATGCCCCAAATTGCTATACCTATAGAAAGGGCGCTTACTATAGATGGGAATATCAGCCTTGTTTTGTCAACGCTTGCAGCCTTGTTGCTCGTAGTTTCCACATACACCACATCATTTGGCTGCAGGTAATAAAAAGGCGATTGAAGAAAATTGCTTGAACGCAGGTTTACCCTGGTTACACTTTTTTTCCCTTCGCTTTCCCTTATTACCATTACTGTTTCTTTGTTGCCAAAAGCTGTAATATCCCCTGCCATGCCGAGTGCTTTCAGGAGCGATATTTTTTCACTTGGCACAGAAATCGTGTTGGGCTTTGCCACTTCGCCCAAAATTGTTATTTCGTAATTCAGGAGCCTGATGTCAACTATGGGGTCAAGCAACAGCCTTTTGTCCGATATCTCCTTAAGAATGGCTTCCTTTAACTGTGCTTTGGTAAGCCCCAGCGCTTTAATCGGGCTAAGCAAAGGTATTTCTATATTCCCATCATTGTTTATAAGGTAACCAGTGGAATTGCCAATTCTGTAGTCGTTAACGGAATTGAACATTTCGTATGCAGCCCTTTCTGTGGTGGGGCTTGTTATATGAATGCTAATTACATCGTTGGGCACTATTTTATGTTCGGTGTTGTCCTGGGGGCTTGACAAAAGGGTAGCCTGTTTTACATTTTCCAGGTCATTGAAATAAACCATCTTTTTATAACTTGTACAGGAAGCAGCTATAAATACAATTGCAAGAAGCAACAGGCAACTCGATTTTTTAATCATAATTATGGATTGTAGTGGTTACTATTAAGCATTAACGAAAAAAATGACAAATTCTTGCATTGCAAAAAAAGCTGAAAATGCGCTTGTTGCATTAAGCGGCCGCTAATCCTGGGGGCATGAAGTATAATATGGTTAAATACCTGTGGCAATATTTTTGATTTTCAAAAGGTTTAGGTTATCCGGGCAATTGCTTTTTAGACGATGGTAAAAATACTTGAATAATCTAAATTACCCAATTTTAGGAAAAAGGCTGCAGCCGTTTTGGCAAAATTGCTTTGTACGTCACAAAAAAGACCTGCATTAATTCTTTAGCGCCTCAAGTGCTTTCTTTACCGTAATGTCATCTGTATTTTCAACTTCGTACATGCCTTCGTTCCTCCAAACCAGCCTGGCAATAGCGCTTTTAATGCTAAGCATAAGGCTGCTTTTTTGCGGCTGGGCCAATTGGGATATGCCCACAGAGTCTTTCAGCGAAAGTGCTTCAAACTGGATCCAATCCTCGTTTGATAAGGTGAACTGGCTTGCAAAGCCCTGTATATTTTTAAAAGAAGCAAGCAGCGGCTTGTGCTTTAAATAAAATAAATAGGCAAAATTATTAAGCGTGCCTTTCATATACAGCTTTGAAAACACTTCGCCTGTTTTGGATGAATCGAACGGCACAAAAATATTGGGTGTAATGCCGCCACCGCCATATAACGTCCTGCCGGCCGGGGTAGTATATTTTTTTGTAGTATCATTTTTTATGGAATCCATAGTCTGCATTTCGCCATCATGGTAGCGCTTCATTATGTCGTCGTAATAAGCTTTTTCGCCATTTTTATAAGGCCGTTGAATGCTGCGTTCCAGTGGCGTGTAGTAGCGGGCAATGGTAAGCCTTACAGCACTGCCGTTGCTCAGGCTATATTGCTCCTGCACCAGGCCTTTGCCAAAGCTGCGCCTGCCAATAATGGTGCCCCTGTCCCAGTCCTGCAATGCGCCTATCAATACTTCGCTGGCGCTGGCAGTGCCTTCATCGCAAAGCACCACCAGTTTCCCCTGTTCAAAAAGCCCGGGCCTTTTGCAGCGGTGCTCTTTTTTTGGGAAATGGGCACCTGCTGTGTAGGTGATCAATTTATCGCCATCTAAAAATTCATCGGCCACTTCTACCGCCTGCTCCAGCACGCCGCCGCCGTTGCCCCGAAGGTCAAGTATCATTTTATCCATGCCATGCCCTTTTAATTTTTCCAGTTGTTCCATAAACTCCCGGTAAGTGGACTGGCTGAATTTATTGAGCCTGATCAAACCTGTGCCGGGCTCAATCATATAAGCAGCATCAATGCTGCTAACAGGAATCAGCCCACGTTTAACACTTATTTTTTTTCTTTCGTTGCCTCTTAATAAATCTATTGCCACAGTAGTGGCCTCTGGCCCTCTTAAAAGCGTTTTTATTTTGTCCCATTTTATTTTTACCCCGGCCACAGCAGTATCGTTTACATAAATAAATTTGTCGCCTGTTTGCACGCCCGCTTTTGCTGCCGGGCTGCCGGGCATGGCATACATTATATTAATGGTATCGTCTATTACATCAAACTCCACGCCTATGCCAAAAAAATTGCCGGCAATATCGTCATTGTACTCCGGCACATCGCTGGCGCTTATGTAAACAGAATGGGGGTCAAGCCTGCTTAGCATGGCCTCAATGGCAGTGTCAGACAGTTCATCTGCATTTACTTTGTCCACATATTTTTTCTCCAGCAGGTCGATTATTTCCTGCAGTGGCCTGCTTTTGTCAATTGAAAAAAATTGTTTGCCCGGCATATTGTCCCTCATCCGGTAGCCGATAAGCATGCCAACTATAAGGGTAATGCTGAACAGCAGGGGCAGCCATGCTTGCGGTTTCTTTTTGCTCTCCATATTCTTCTTGTGGCCACGAAAATAAATGAATTGGGTGTAACTGCCTTTGCAATGTTCAATGAATGGCAATTGTGCAAGATATTTGGGTTGGTATAGATAAAATAATGTACTTTGAAGTGAAAATTGCAAACACATAAAATGGCCATTACATTAATTGCAGACAGCGGCTCCACCAAAGCAGAGTGGTGCCTGCTGGACGGGAAAAAGAAAAAATCAATCACAACACAGGGCATTAGCCCATACTTTTTGTCGGCGCAGCAAATACAGGCAATTCTTGAAAAAGAATTGAGGCCTAAAATTAAAAACCCTCCGGCAGAAATATATTATTACGGTACGGGCTGCAGCAACCCTGCCAATGTAAAAGCTGTAAAATCAGCTTTGCAAAACGTATTTGGCAAACACGATGGCTATCGGGTAAAAATTGAGGTTGACCACGACTTGATGGGGGCAGCAAGGGCATTATGCGGCCACGAACAGGGCGTAGCCTGTATACTTGGCACCGGCTCCAACTCCTGCTACTACAATGGCAAGCGGATTGTAAAAAACAGCCCCGGGCTTGGTTTTATTTTAGGCGATGAAGGCAGCG
>CAYRRL010000361.1:0-3736 GCA_964426665.1 uncultured Ferruginibacter sp.
ATTAGGTGTAACTACAACGAGTGGCCCGGGCATGGCATTAAAAGCAGAGGCAATGGGCTTAGCTGTAATGCTGGAAATACCATTGGTAATTGTGAATGTGCAGCGTGGCGGGCCAAGCACAGGGCTGCCAACAAAAACAGAACAAAGCGACTTGATGCAGGCATATTACGGCCGTAATGGCGAATGCCCCATGCCGATTGTTTCTGCATGCACGCCAAGCGATTGCTTTAGCGCTGCGTACGAAGCAGTAAGGATAAGCGTGCAGCACATGACGCCCGTGATTTTATTAAGCGATGGCTATATTGCCAATGGCGCTGAACCATGGAGGTACCCGTCAAGTGCAGATTTGCCCGAGATAAAAACATCGTATGCATCATACAATAATGCAGGCGACTTGGACAGCAACGGCAAATTCCAGCCATATAAAAGGGATGAAAAATTAGTGCGCCCATGGGCCATACCCGGCACTCCGGGGTTGGAACACAGGGTTGGCGGCCTTGAAAAACAAGATGTAACGGGCAATGTGAACTACGAAAGCGAAAACCACCAGCACATGGTGAAAACAAGGCAGGCAAAAGTGGATTTGATTGCCAATTATATACCCGAGCAAAAATTAGACAGTGGCCCTGAAAAAGGCAAAGTGCTGGTACTTGGCTGGGGCAGCACTTACGGCGCCATTAAAAGCGCTGTAAAAGAATTGCAGTTGGCGGGGCATGCCGTGGCACATGCACACCTGCGTTATATAAGGCCTTTCCCTAAAAACCTTGGCGATATTTTGAAAAACTACGACCATGTATTGGTGCCGGAGATAAATAATGGCCAATTAATAAGGATTATCCGTGATGTTTATTTTGTTGATGCAAAAGGCTACAACAAAATAATGGGCGTGCCGATTACGAAGGGTGAACTGATTGAAGAGGTTAAAAAATTCTTCTGACAAAAAAATAATTTAACACATGCAAAGCCACGCCAAAAACGTGGCTTTGCCTTTTTGTCACCCAAACAAAAATGGCTTGTGCTTTGTAATTACCTTAGCAATTAAAATTTATAGCTATGACATTTGGAATGATTGCCATCTCCCTCATCTTTATGGTGATTGGTATGGCGGTACAATGGAGGCTGAAAAGCAAGTTCAGCGAATATGGCAAAGTGCCAACTTCTTCTGGCTTAAGCGGCAAAGAAGTAGCAGAAAAAATGCTGAGGGACAATGGCATTTATGATGTGCAGGTGGTTTCTGTGCCCGGCTTTCTAAGCGACCACTACGACCCCACAAAGAAGACAGTAAACCTTAGCCCGGATGTATATGAAGGCAGAACGGTTAGTGCAGCTGCTGTGGCAGCTCATGAGTGTGGGCATGCAGTGCAACACGCTACTGCTTATTCAATGCTCACATTAAGAAGCAAGCTGGTGCCTGCCACCCAATTAAGCAGCACGCTTTCCCAATGGGTAATTATTGCCGGTATTGGCATGTACGGATTTGGCGGCGGCAACCAAACGGTTTTATTAATTGGCATTTTATTGTTTGCCATCTCAACTGTGTTTGCAGTGGTAACATTGCCTGTAGAGTTTGATGCTTCGGCAAGGGCCTTAAAATGGCTTGACACTTCAAACATAACAAGGGGGCAGGAACATGACAAAGCAAAAGATGCATTGAAATGGGCAGCTATGACATATATAGTTTCTGCGTTGGCTTCTATTGCCATGCTCGTACAGTATATCCTGATTTACCAGGGAAGAAGCAGGGATTAAGCAGATAAAAATTCTCTTTTGAAAAGCTGTTTTAACCAACAGCTTTTTTTATTTGTTTAATACTTGCCTGATATATCAGTAAGCGATTTTAAAAAAAAGATAATGCTTTCTTTTTCAGTTGAAGAAAGTTTCAACGAATCGAACGGCAATGTTTGGTTGGGGATATTAAAGCCAAAGCCGTTGCCCCCGCCGCGGCGGTAAAATTCAATAACATCTTCAAAAGTTGAATAAACTCCATTGTGCATATAAGGCGCCGTCAGTTCTGTGTTTCTTACTGTGGGTGTTTTAAAGGAATAAAGGTGCAACGAAAGCCCGGTAACAGCAAACCGGCCTTCATCGCTGTCCACCATTTTATTATCAGGGCCAGCAGGCGTGCCTATTACTTCAAATTCTGAATCGGTAAAATAGGGTGGCACTGTTCCATTGAACAATGGGAAAAAATGACAACTGCCGCACAGGGCCTTGCCTGCAAAAATATTGTAGCCGTTAATTTCCCTTGCTGTAAGTGCAGTTGTATCGCCACTAAGGTATTTATCAAAGCGGCTGCTGAAAGACACTAAAGTTTTCTCATATTCAGCCAGCGATTTTTGCACAGCATATTCTGTAATAGTGTCATGCGTTGTATTGGCAAATGCACTTTTAAAAAGTTTTTTATATTTTTCATTTTGCTGCAGCCTGCTTACTGCGCTCTGCAGGCTGCTGTTCATTTCAGCTGCGTTATGAACCACATCCAATACCTGCTGTTCTAACTGGCAGGCCCGCCCGTCATAAAAAAAAGCTTTTTGATAAATAACATTTAGCAAGGAAGGCGCATTCCTTGCTAAGGCTTCGCCGTTGATGGAAATACTTTTTGCAAGCCCGTCGCTAAAAGCTTTTCCGGGGTTGTGGCAACTGGCGCATGCATATTGGTTGTTGCCAGAAAGTATTGGGTCGTTAAATAACAGCTTCCCTAAAGACGCCTGCTCGTTTATATGAACCGTATCATCATAATAAATTGAAAAAAATTGCGGATTAAAACTATTGTTGCCAAATAAAAAACCATTTTGTAGTTGCAGTGCCTTTTTGTTTTCGTTCCATGGCAGGCCCGTTAGGTTATGGAATGTTACGAGGAGGCCGTTAACCGGGTTGATTATTTTGGTTATAAATTCAAGCCTGTTGAATGTGTTGTAGCTTTTGTTTTGATTGAGCAATGATTTGCCATAAGTAATTTTTTCCTGCAATTCAGCCAGGCATTTTTTTAGTGGTTGCCTTTGTTTTGTATAGGGCTCAAATTGTTTAACTGTATTTTCTATTCCTTCAAATGACCACAATGCTTCTGTAATATTTGTTTGGGAAATAGCAGCGTCATAACCATTCAACCCCAACGCAGCAACCCTGAACAATTGCAACTGGCACATTTCAAGCAAAGCACCGTCGGTTACTTCCACATCTTTATAATAGTTTTCCAGCTTGCTGATTTGTTCCTGCAGCAATGCAAGCTCTTTTTTCAGCCCGCTGCCGCTGTTGTATAAAATTTCTTCTACCCGCTGAAAGCCCTGTGGCGCTATGATGTTTTTGCCCAGGTCTATTTCATGTTTGGGAACCAGAGGGCCATTGATATACAGCTTAGCATCAAGCGGTGAATAATACTCAACAAAAAACTCTATGTGTTTATAATGCTTCCTTGCGGCTGCGTAGTGTGTTTTTTTTGTATTGATATTTTGGGGTTTTGCAATAGCAGCTAAATTTTCTTTCAGCAGTTTTATTTCCTGCAGTACCCGCTTTCTTACAGCCGAAACAGCCATGTTTTTTTCATTGCCGCCGTGCCATGCAAACTGCAGGCATGCTGAGCTTAATATTAAAATGACGGCCAGTTTTTTTTTCATTAATACTGTTTGTTGCTGGTATAAAATTATAAAGGCAGGCTTTTCAACCTGCCTTTGCTTTTATTTTTATTTTTTTTATTCCTGTGCCACAATAAACTGCATCATATTTTTCTGGCTGCCGC
>CAYRRL010000362.1:0-3725 GCA_964426665.1 uncultured Ferruginibacter sp.
CTGCATGTATTTTTAGTTTGCCGCACACTTCTCTTATGCCTGCTTCATCCATTTCACTAATATCAAAGCCTGTATGTTCTTTAATGGCATCATACATGGTTATCCTTTTGTATGGAGCTTTAAAATCTATTTCTTTATCTCCAACAATTACTTTGGAAGAGCCATTGGTTGCAATTGCTGCTTTTTCCAGCATCTGTTCTGTTGTATCCATCATCCACTCATAATCTTTGTACGCAACATAAAATTCAAGCACTGTAAATTCGGGGTTGTGTGTGCGGTCCATTCCTTCATTGCGGAAGTTGCGGCTGAACTCATACACCCATTCGAAACCGCCGACAATTAAACGTTTTAAATACAGCTCATTTGCAATACGCATGTACATCGGTACATCAAGCGCATTATGGTGTGTTGTAAATGGCCTTGCAGCAGCGCCGCCGGGAATAGACTGTAACACAGGCGTATCAACTTCTAAAGCGCCACGCTCATTTAAAAACTCACGAATGGCATTCACCATTTTTGTGCGCTTGATAAATGTTTCTTTCACGCCGGGGTTCACAATTAAATCTGCATAGCGCTGGCGGTAGCGGAACTCGGGGTCAGTTACTTCGTCAAACGCTTCGCCATCTTTTTCTTTTACCACTGGCAATGGGTGCAATGCTTTTGTAAGCAGCGTAAATTCTTTTACATGGATGGATGTTTCGCCGGTTTTTGTAGTAAACACATAGCCTTTCACGCCAATGATATCGCCAATATCCAAAAGTTTTTTCCAAACGTTTTGAAAGAGCGATTTGTCTTCCCCGGGGCAAATATCATCCTGCTTAATATATATCTGGATTTTTCCAACGCTGTCCTGTATCACGGCAAAATTCGCCTTCCCCATATCACGAACACTCATGATGCGGCCTGCAAGGCACACATCTGCAAAATCAGCTTTATTCTCTTCGCCTTTATAATTTTCTTTTATGGAAACGGAAGTGGTATTTACAGGGTATAATGCTGCCGGGTAAGCATCAATGCCCAATTTGTTAAGTTCTGCTAATTTTTCACGCCTGATAATTTCCTGCTCGGACAAATGTTTTGTGCTCATGTACGCTGTATAAAATTTTTGCAAATATAAAGGTGGCCGGCCTTTTAGAACCTGTAAATTAAATGGTTCTTACTAAAGGCCGGCCACCTTATGTTTTTTAAAGATGCATGGTTACTCTGGCAACTCGGTTATCTTTTCATCCACCGCCCTGTTCAGCATAGCAGCGCTTATTTTTCTCAATGGGCTTTTCCTGTTTTCTGCAAAATCTTTGCGGCTATTGATAATATCAACCGCTGTAAAAACCGCCGCCCTGAAAGACGCTTCATCAGCTTTGCCTTTGCCGGCAATGTCAAATGCCACACCATGGTCAGGCGAAGTGCGTACGCCCCCGATGCCAGCCGTGTAATTTACACCTTCGCCAATAGCTAATGATTTGAAAGGTATAAGGCCCTGGTCGTGGTACATAGCAAGCACAGCATCAAATTTTTCATGGTGCCCCCTTGCAAAAAAAGCGTCCGAAGAATATGGGCCAAAGCAAAAAATATCTTTTTGTTTTGCTTCTTTTACGGCAGGCCTTATTATCTCTTCGTCTTCTTTGCCAATCAGCCCCTCATCGCCTGCATGTGGGTTTAGGCCCAGCACCGCAATCTTCGGCTTGTCAATGCCAAAATCTTTCTTTAAAGAATTATTAATGATGTTCAGTTTGCTGATAATTTTTTCTTTAGTGATATGCTGGGCTATTTCTTTCACCGGCACATGTTCTGTTACCAGGCCAACCCTCATGTTATCGGCCACCATAAACATCACCACATCGTTAGCCCCAAAAATATTTTTTAAATAAGGTGTATGGCCTGTAAAATCAAATTGCTGGCTTTGTGTATTTTTTTTGTGGATAGGGGCTGTTACCAGGCCATCAATCTTTCCTTCTTTCAAAGCCTGTGCTGCTGCCACCAGGCTCATCACAGCATATTTGCCCCCAGTTTCGTTTAATGTGCCTGGCGCAATGGCCACTTCTTCATCCCAGCAATTAAAAAGGTTTATTTGCTTGTGGTTAATCCTTGCAATTTCCCTGGTGCTGGAAAAATTAAAATTCATATCCGCCAGCCCCTTGCGGTAAAAATTCAGCACTTTATTGTTGGCAAAAATTACAGGCGTGCATATTTCAAGCAGGCGGTTGTCGCTTACGGTTTTTATTATCAGTTCCAACCCAATGCCGTTTACATCGCCACAGGTAAGGCCAATCACAGGTTTGTTTTCATGATGCATAGCTGAATAAAATGTTTGAGCGTAAAAATAGGCAATAACAGCTAAACCTATAAGGTTTTTAAAACCTTATAGGTTTTATTGATTACATTTATTATCATGAAAATAAATACGCCGCTATTCATTTTGTTTGTTGCTTTCTTTTTTGTTCCCTGTAGCAAATTGCAATCGCAAGCAAATACAAATTACAAGTTGGTTTGGGCGGATGAATTCAATTATTCTGGTTTGCCTGATACGGCTAAATGGGCTTATGATACAGGCGGGCATGGCTGGGGCAACCACGAACTTCAATATTATACTGCCAGCCGTTTGCAAAATGCCCGTGCAGAAAACGGCCATCTTGTTATTGAAGCAAAAAAAGAAGAGTGGCAGGGTATGCACTACACATCTGCAAGAATGGTAACAAACAATAAGGCTGCCTGGCAGTATGGTAAAATTGAAGTGAAGGCAAAATTGCCAAAAGGCCGTGGCACCTGGCCTGCAATATGGATGATGGCGGAAAATATAAAAACCTGGCCTGATGATGGCGAGATAGATATTATGGAACATGTGGGTTTTAACCAGGGCACTGTGCATGGAACTATTCATTGCAAAAAATACAATCACACAATCAACACACAAAAAGGGGATACAATAAAAATAAACGATTGCTCGGGCGCATTCCATGTGTATGCTGTGGAATGGGATAATAGCAGCATCCGCATTTCAGTAGACGGCCACGTATATTTCCGTTTTGCAAATGAACACAGCGGTTATGACGCATGGCCATTCGATAATAAAATGTTCTTGATTATGAATATTGCCGTTGGCGGCGATTGGGGCGGCTCAAAAGGTGTTGATGAAACTATTTTCCCTCAAACAATGGTAGTGGATTATGTGAGGGTTTACCAAAATGAGTAAATGCAGCAGCTACAGCATTTTGTCCATAAAATCATTTAGCTCAGCAGCCTTAACCCTGAAGCTGAACAACTGCCTTCCTTTTTCTTTGCCAACAAGCCCGATTTGCTTTGCGGCTTCCGGGTTTTCCGCAACATACTGCATTCTTTCAGCATATAAATCCACATCGTAATCATCTGCCAGCAGCATGTCTTTTTTATCAGTGAAATAAAATTTTATTTCCCCAAAATTGGTGGAAATAACCGGGTTGCCCGATGCAAGGTACTCGCCGGTTTTGTGTGGGAACCGGGCAATATCCTGAAATGTATTACGAAGCGGTATAAGCAATGCAATGGCATTCAGGTAAAGCGTATTCAGTTCTTCGTCTGTCAGTTTTGCAAAGAATTTGATTTTATCTTTTTTAGCAGTGTTATAGGCATAAGCTTTTATTTCATTCTTATCAGCTTCTGTTCCGTTAACTACTAAGTACAAAAGCTCTGAATTGGTTT
Organism: uncultured Ferruginibacter sp.; assembly: GCA_964426665.1. Lineage (GTDB taxonomy): Bacteria > Bacteroidota > Bacteroidia > Chitinophagales > Chitinophagaceae > Ferruginibacter. The sequence continues at coordinate 3,676 of CAYRRL010000362.1, forward strand.
TTGCTTTATTATATGCATCTATAATAAACAGCACCACTTCTTTGTAGCTG
>CAYRRL010000363.1:0-2662 GCA_964426665.1 uncultured Ferruginibacter sp.
AATGGAATAATAAGAAAAAAAAGAAACCTCAGAAAAAATTGAAACCGCTTTAAAAGATTCTACTACAGTTCAATTGATTGACAGTTTTTATAACTATGGCACAGTAAAAGATGGCGAGTTGGTGCAGCATAGTTTTACTTTTAAAAACACCGGCCACAAGCCATTGGTAGTGCAGGACGCACATGCAAGCTGCGGCTGCACTGTGCCTGAAAAACCTGAAAAACCAATCATGCCCGGCGAAACAGGCACTATAAAAGTGGTGTTCAACACCAAAGGCAAAGGCGGCGGGCACCAGGAAAAAACAATTACTGTCAATTCAAATGCAAGGCCAGAGTTTGGTACGCTGAAACTTTCTGGCACAGTAGAAAAAATCAACTAATCAATTTTCACTAATCAATACACATACAAAATGGAATTACTCGGTATTTTATTACAATCGCAGTCAACAAGCAGCAGCTTTTCTTTAATATTTATGGGCCTGATGGTTTTAGTATTCTGGCTGTTTATGATACGCCCACAGGCTAAAAAAGCAAAGCAGCAAAAAACATTTATCAACGATTTAAAGAAAGGCGACAAAGTTGTTACCATCGCAGGCATACATGGTGTTATCAATAAAATAAACGAAGACGGCACACTCAGCCTTGAAGTAAGCCCCGGCAGTTATTTAAAGATTGAAAAAAGCACCATCAGCATGGAAATGAGCGCAAGCCTGAATAAAGCGGTGGCGGAAACGAAATAAGCAATAGGCAATAAGCAAAACCCAAATGCCAGCAACTGGCTTTTGGGTTTTTGTTTTATGTAATTTTATGCTTCTTGCTTTTCAATATTAAATATTCAATCAACAATATTAAATAGGTAATGTTACGTATAGGCCTCACAGGCGGCATTGGCAGCGGCAAAAGCACTGTTGCCAAAATATTTGAAACGCTTGGCATACCTGTGTATTATGCTGATGATGCTTCCAAAAGATTAATGAATGAAAATGAAGAATTGAAAAATTCCATTCAACAGCACTTTGGAAAAGAAGCATATACTGATGGAAAATTAAACCGCAAACACCTCTCCTCTTTAGTTTTTAACAACCCTGAAAAATTAGCACTGCTGAATTCAATCGTTCATCCTGCCACTATAAAGGATGCAGAAAAATGGATGCAGAAACAAACTGCCCCTTATGCCATTAAAGAAGCCGCCCTCATTTTTGAAAGCGGCTCACAGGAACATTTAGACAAAGTGATTGGCGTGTATGCACCTGCTGCCATACGTATCCAACGTGTAATGCAAAGGGACAATGCCAGCCGTGAAGAAGCCATCAGCCGCATGAACAAACAAATAAATGAAGAAATAAAAATGCGCCTTTGCGATTATGTGGTTACAAACGATGAACAACAATTATTGATTCCGCAAGTGCTTCAATTAGATACTGTGTTCAGGCAAATCATTCCTTTGCAATAACAGAATCCGGCAATACCATTTCTTCTGCCGGTATTATTGCCTTCCTTGAAAACTCCTTAAAAGCGATTTTCTTCCTATTCTTTGCAACTGGTTTTGAAGCTTTTGCCACTGCGCTTTTTGCAACCGTTTTTGTTGATGTTTTTATTTCATCGGTTTCAACAGGCTTCTCAATCGCTGCCCTGCTGTAATCTTCCAATTCAATTTCTTTCGGTGCCGGCGGTGCTTTCACTTCAGTTCTTTCTTCTTTGTACAATTTATCTATTGTGCCTTTTCGGCTGGCAGATGAATAATCAACTGCACCCAAAACTGCAGCAGCTATCATTAAGCCGCCGCATACATACATCGTGGTGGTAATTGCTTTCATAATTATTGTTTTTGGTGATTAAGCGGTGAAGGTTTTGAGGTAATGTTTTGTTTTAAAAAATATCAGCAGCTCTGCTGCCAACAAATTCCCAACTACACTTATCCATAAACTTGTTTCATAATTCTTTGTTAGCTCCACATCCAGCAAATACAAAATGATATAATACACCCGGAAGGTAACAGCGGTTAGCGCCATGGTATAGCTCCTTATCATCCATACTTTATGCGCTAATACATTCTTTTTTAAAATAACAGTAAAGCCTTTTAGTGTAAAGAAGAACCAGGCAATAGCCATAAACATAAACAAGCCCCTCTCTGCCCCCGTGCCTTTTGCAAAAAAGCTCATGTACAAACCCGTTGGTGCACCTAAGAGCAACACAACAAATACATAAATGCGGCCGCTCCATACATGGATCGGTTTTCTTTTCTTTAGTATGGAAGATGAAAACTGAAGCAGTGCGGCCCCAATGCAAAACATGCCGGCGAAAATGTGCACATAAAAACTAACCTTATATGCAGGTTGTAAAAACAACACCGCCCTTTCCTGTATAAAAGAAAAATCATTTTTAAAACTGAAATAAGGAATGGTGTTGTAAATAAGCAACAGGCTGAAAAATATTACTGGCAGCCAGAAGAAAATAAAAATGGCAAAGCGTTTTGCTTTGGCATAAGTGGCAATACGGGAGTTCATACAGTGGTTGGTTTGGAAGGTTTGAGATACAAACTACAATCAAGTCCACAAAAGAAAGTGTTAGGTTTCTGTTAAAGGAGAGGGAATAAAAAAACCAGCCTTACAGGCTGGTATCAATCATATAAAATATTTTTATTTGCTGCTACTTCAGAAACC
>CAYRRL010000363.1:2672-3723 GCA_964426665.1 uncultured Ferruginibacter sp.
GCTACTTCAATTTTGCCAGCGCCACTTTAATCCTCTCCCAAGCCCTTTCAATATTCTGCATACTGTTAGCAAAAGAAAAACGCACACAATTTGGCTCTCCAAACGCTTCGCCCATTACAGAAGAAACATGCGCTGTATTCAACAAATACATAGAGAAATCAGCAGAATTAGTGATGGTAGTTTCTCCATCGCTCTTGCCATAATAATAACTCACGTCAGGAAAAATATAAAATGCGCCTTCCGGTGCAAAACATTTTATGCCGGGGATATCTTTTATCAATTCAAGCACCCTTGCCCTTCTTCTTGCAAACTCTTCTGTCATTTCAAAAGAAGGTTTCAAATCTGTTGTCAATGCAACCACGCCTGCTTTTTGTGCAATCGAGCAAGTAGCACTCGTAAACTGCCCCTGCAATTTTTCACAAGCTTTTGCTATGTCAACATTCGAGGCGATGTAACCAAGCCGCCAACCGGTCATGGCAAAACCTTTGCTGAGGCCATTTACAACAATCACCCTGTCTTTCAAATCTGCAAACTGTGCAATGCTTTCATGCTTGCCAACAAAATTGATGTACTCATAAATTTCATCAGCAATGATGCAGATGTTTGGGTGCTTCCTGAATACTTCTGCCAATCCTTCCAATTCTGCTTTGCTGTACACAGCGCCAGATGGGTTGCAAGGCGAAGAAAACAAAAACACTTTAGTCTTTGGCGTAATAGCCGCTTCTAATTGTGCAGGTGTAATTTTAAACCCACCTTCCAATGAGGAACGTATTTCAACTACTTTGCCTCTTGCAATTTTTACCAGCTCGCTGTAAGTAACCCAATATGGCGTTGGGATGATTACCTCATCGCCTTCATCTGCCAATGCTAAAATTACATTAGCCAAACTTTGCTTAGCGCCTGTTGAGGTTACAATATTCTCCGGTTTATAATCAAGGTTGTTATCCCTTTTCAATTTGGTGCAAACAGCTTCCCTCAAATCCAGAAAGCCCGGCACTGGTGTATAGTGGCTCCAGTTATCATTGATTGCTTTAATAGCTGCATCCTTAAT
>CAYRRL010000364.1:0-3715 GCA_964426665.1 uncultured Ferruginibacter sp.
ACTGCTCACGGAGCGGTAATGAATTGAAATAATTTGCCATTGTTTTTATTTTAAATTTTTAATTCTTATTTACCAGCAACATCAACTTTGTTCATCATCGTTGTGTCACTCACTTGTATTTTTATTCCTTACTTCAGCGTTTTAAACCACCAAGGCACAAAGGCTGGAAGAAGCACTAAGACTTGGTGTTCCTTTGTGTCTTAGTGACTTTGTGGTTCAAGAACTACATACTAAAGACCTTTTCATTCTCACTCAAATATTCATTCTCCAGCACTACTTCACCCGGCTCTTTATATTCAAACTCTTTCAATTTTTTATGGAAGCCATCGCTGTGTTTTATAATGGCAACTCTTGCACTCCTGACAAACTCTATCAATCCATAAGGTTCCAATACTTTAATAAGATTATCTGTTTCTTCCCTATGCCCTGCCACTTCAAACACTGTATAATCTTTCCTTATCACAACAGCTTTTGCACCATGCTCTCTTAATAATCTTTCTACCGGTACTTCTTCGGCAATCACTTCTGTTGGCACTTTATACAAAGCCAGTTCCTGCCATACAATTTCATCATTAGTGTTGTAATATGCTTTCAGCACTTCCACCTGCTTTTCTATTTGCCGGCAAAGTTTACGAACTACGTCCTCGGTTTCGGTTATCACAATTGTAAAGCGATGAACACTCTCCACTTCACTTGGGGATGTATTTAAGCTATCTACATTAATTTTCCTTCTTGAAAAAATGATTGCAATACGATTCAGCAAACCAATCTGGTTCTCTGTATAAACCGTTATTGTATATTCCTGCTTTTGCATAACGCCTCTTTTAAATTTCTTCTTTACTTAAAACAATTTCTGCAACGCCCCTTCCCTGTGGCACCATCGGAAACACATTATTCTCTTTTCCCACCATTATTTCCAATAAATAACTTCCATTATGATTGAGCATAGTTTGCAAAGCAGTTTTTAGTTTGCTTCTTTCACTCACCCTTTGCCCGTCTATATAATACCCTTTTGCCACCTGCACAAAATCAGGGCTGGTAATATCTACAAACGAATAACGCTTCTCATGAAACAGTTCCTGCCACTGGCGCACCATACCCAAAAACTGGTTATTAAGAATAATAATTTTTACATTCGGTTTAAACTGCATGATAGTTCCCAGTTCCTGCAACGTCATTTGAAAACCACCATCACCAATAATTGCAATTGTTGTACGTGTTGTATCGCCGTATGCAGCACCGATTGCTGTTGGCAATGCAAAACCCATTGTACCCAATCCACCGCTGGTAACATTACTTTTACTGTGATTGTATTTTGCATAGCGGCAGGCTACCATCTGGTGCTGGCCCACATCTGTTACAATAATTGCATTTCCCTGCGTTAATTCATTCAATGCCTTTATCACTTCCCCCATTGATAATATTTCGCCAACCGGATTCATCTCTTTTTCAATACAGGTTGCTCTTTCCTTTTCCATGCAATCCTGAAACTTCTTCAACCATGCGCCATGCTTCTTTGGTGCAAGCAAAGCTGTCAGCATTGGCAAAGTCTCTTTACAATCTCCCCAAACAGGAACAGTTGTCTTTACATTCTTATCTATCTCTGCCGGGTCAATATCCAGGTGAATAACTTTTGCCTGCTTTGCATATTTATCCAGGCGGCCAGTTACACGGTCATCAAAACGCATTCCCACAGCAATCAATACATCACATTCATTTGTCAATAAGTTTGGCCCATAGTTGCCATGCATTCCAAGCATACCTACACCCAAAGGATGGTCAGTTGGTATGGCGCTCATGCCCATTATTGTCCAGGCTGCAGGCAATCCAGCTTTTTCTATAAATGCTTTGAATTCATTTTCTGCATTTCCAAGAATAACACCCTGTCCAAAAATTACAAATGGCCTTTCTGCTTCATTAATCAATTTCGCCGCTTCTTCCACATAACTCTTTCTTACAATTGGCTTGGGGCGATAACTTCTTATATGCTCACATTTTTTGTACCCTTCATAATCAAACTTTTGTAACTGTGCATTCTTGGTTATATCAATCAACACCGGCCCGGGCCTTCCACTGCCAGCTATATAAAATGCCTTTGCCAATACAGCAGGGATTTCAGATGCATCGGTTACCTGGTAATTCCATTTGGTAACAGGAGTGGTGATATTGATTACGTCAGTTTCCTGGAAAGCATCAGTACCAAGCAAGTGTGCAAACACCTGGCCTGTTATACAAACAACAGGCGTTGAATCAATCATTGCATCGGCCAAACCAGTGACAAGGTTTGTTGCACCCGGGCCGCTTGTTGCAAATACAACACCTGTTTTATTGCTTACTCTTGCAAAACCCTGTGCAGCATGTATAGCACCTTGTTCGTGGCGTACCAGTATGTGTTGCAGCCTGTCATTATAATCATACAGTGCATCATAAATGGGCATGATGGCACCGCCAGGGTAGCCAAACACGGTAGTGACGTTCTCATTCAGCAATGCATCCAATACCGCTTCACTACCACTAATATTAGTTGTGGTTTTCTGAACTGTCTTTTTTTCTTTTAATTCCAGTGTTTCCATAAAAAATGTTTTTATGCTTCGTCTGTTACGCATCCCTGTGATGCATCTTTTACACACATCGCATATTTATACAACACTCCTTTTGTTTCTTTTAATGGCGGTTGCTCCCACCCTTTCTTTCTTTCTGCAATCACTTCATCGCTTACTTTTAAAGTCATCCTCCTGTTCACCGCATCCAGTTCTATAATATCATCATCTTTTACAAATGCAATCAAGCCACCCTCAAATGCTTCCGGTGTAATATGCCCTACAACAAAACCATGACTACCGCCACTAAATCTTCCATCAGTAATCAATGCAACATCTTTACCCAAGCCAGCTCCCATAATTGCTGAAGTTGGCTTCAGCATCTCGGGCATACCTGGTGCGCCTTTCGGCCCTTCATATCTTATTACAACAACATCTCCTTTCTTCACTCTTCCACTGGCAATACCTGCAACCAAATCTTTCTCCCCATCAAATACTCTTGCAGGCCCTTCAAAGCGTTCGCCTTCTTTGCCACTGATTTTTGCAACGCTCCCTTTCTCTGCCAAGTTGCCGTACAGGATTTGCAGGTGCCCCGTTTTTTTCAACGGCTGCTCCAGAGGGTAGATAATTTTTTGCGTCTCAAAATCTAAACCCGGAACACCTGCTAAATTCTCTGCAACCGTTTTACCGGTTACGGTCAGGCAATCGCCATGGAGCAATCCTTTTGATAACAAATATTTCATTACCGCCGGTACGCCTCCATGTGCATGAAGCTCCTGCATTAAATATTTTCCGCTTGGCTTAAAGTCAGCCAGCACAGGAGTTGTATTACTTATTCTTTGAAAATCATCTTGCGTTAATTCAACATCAACACTTTTTGCCATTGCTATCAAATGCAAAACAGCATTAGTGCTTCCTCCAAAAATCATGATTGTTGTAATTGCATTTTCAAATGCTCTCTTCGTCATGATATCCTTTGGTTTGATATCTTTTTCCAGCAACACTTTTATCGCTCTGCCTGCATTAAGGCATTCATTCTTTTTATCGTCACTTATTGCGGGGTTGCTGGATGAATAAGGCAAACTCATTCCCAATGCTTCAATCGCACTTGCCATTGTGTTGGCGGTGTACATTCCTCCGCAGGCACCTGCACCAGGGCAACTATGTTTTACCAC